>CAYWIH010000013.1:0-54481 GCA_964458305.1 uncultured bacterium
CAAGCTTGACTTTATAAAAAAAATCCCCTTGGTTATTAAGGGGATAGAAAAACGAAAGGAAAATGAGCTATTAGGCCTTTTAAAATTGCCTCTGAATTGTTATTCAGAATTACTTTATTTCCTTTATGCAAAATTTAGTTATTTGTAATAATTGTTAACTAAATTTAAAGCTTTCTAAGCCACAGGAGCAGGGGCGGGAATAATGAGAATAGAATTATTGAAACCGATAGTTGCTCCATCAATTACATTAAGACTTGCGGCATCTATACCAGCAACGCGAGCGACATCAACACCAGATACACTAACGATCGCGTCGGTAGGAATATCTACAGATTGAGTTACCAAAACATCTGCTGTAGTAATACCATCGAGGCCGATACCGATGACATCGCCTTCAGCGATACTATAGTCAGCGACTACATTTAGATTGGTACTTGTAGGTATTTCACCGCTAACAACCCAAAATTGATCCGTACCAGTACCACCAACAAGAACGTTGCTATCGCCATTGACAACAAACATTTGGTCGTTACCAGCACCACCAACTATAGAATTTTGGCTGCCGACTAAAATAATATCGTCACCACTACCAGCATTAGCTATAACATTAGCATTGGTCGTACTTAAATTAATAAAATCGTTGCCAGCACCAGCAAAAATTAGGTCATCAACGCCATCAAAATCAGCTCCAGGTTGAATATTATCAGCTCCTGAGCTACCAAATACTAATGTTTGTACCATAAAAAAAACAGCAAATAAATTGAATAAGTAGATGGTTCGATCCGAATCGAAATTTAGATCTCAAATCCGCTAGCCAAAGGAGCTAATTAAATGCATAGTTGCTTTGAATTAATCAAAATACTAAGGACTCAATTAACTATTTTGAACTTTTATTTGAAGAATAAATTCCAGTTTTTCGAATCTATAGGGCCGAAATAGAAGTAAATTCTCGTGTTATTGAGTTTATTTTCTAAGCCCAGAAAAAGAATATCAGGTTCGCAATATTTTAAGCAAATATTTTCGTTGTTTAAAATACTTTTTTTACGGAAAATTTTCAAAAAAATAAGCCCAAAAAAAAACTAGACAAATTTAACTAATCGAGCTATTTTTAAAGTTTTTTCTAATTAATAAATCGGTCATTTAAAGATCTACCAATAGATAGATCTTTACTAAAAAATTGCCTTAATTTTTCTTAACAGTAGTTGGCGGCAAACCTTCGATCGAAATTAAAGCTTCCATAATCGATTTAGCGATCGGTGCGGCGACAGTAGAACCGTAGGCGTTGGGTTTTCGGGGTTCGTCTACCAGGGTCAAAACCACGTAGCGAGGGTCTTCTACGGGCAAAATAGCGACGAAACTGACGATTTTTGCTCCAGGTTTGTATCCGCCACTTTTGCTGGCTTTTTGAGCCGTTCCTGTTTTACCGGCGATGCGATAACCTTCAATAATTGCCTTTTTGCCGCTACCTTCAGTAACGACAGTTTCCATCATTTCTAAAACATTGCGGCTAGTAAGATCGGAAAAAATAGTTCTTTCTTTTAAACGAGGTTGCCAATGAATTTGCCCTTCAAAGTCCACCAAACCGCGAACTAAATGGGGCGTAACCAATTTTCCCCCGTTAGCGATCGCGGCGTGTAATTGGGCTAATTTTAAAGGAGTTAAAGACAAACCTTGACCGAAAGAGGCCGTTGCTGCTTCAATTTCTTTAGAAGTAAATAATTTTTTGTTTTTGAGGTGTCCGGGTGCATCTCCTGGCAAGTCGACACCGACTTTTTCTTTTAAACCTAAATTTTCCAATTTTTGATAATAATCTGCCCTTTCTAACTTTTCGACGATTTTAATCATGCCGACATTGCTAGAATGTTGGAGAATTTTGGCCAGACCGATTTCACCGCGACCTTTGCGATCGTTCCAATAATCGTGATTGTAGATATTCCAACCGTCTATTTTGATTTTTCCGGTATCGTCGATAATAGTATCTGGTTGAATTACTTTGGCATCGAGGGCGATCGCCACGACGATCGGTTTAAAAGTAGATCCTGGTTCGTAAAGGTCGCTGACAGCCCAATTTTTAAATAATTCGAGATCGTATTGACCGTATTTATTGGGGTTAAAAGTCGGTTCGCAGACTAAAGCCAAAATCGACCCATCTCTGACATCCATGACGATCGCCGCACCCCGTTTGCCGTTAAATTTTTTAATTTGTTTTTTCAGTGCCGATCTTGCCGCTCTTTGCAAGCGCATATTCAGAGTTAATTGTAACTTTAACTCGTCTACTTTGAGCAATCCTGGGGGCACGTGTTCGGGTATTACAGCACCGTTACCGTAACGAGTTACTTTAAATTTAGAGAGGGGACGTTCTAATAGTGTTTGCTGAGAATATTCTATCCCCGCTTTGCCTTGGTGTTCTCCTCTTTTGACATATCCGATTACGTCAGCAAAAGTTTCTTCCTGGGGATAGTAACGATAATAATGTTCGATCGATTCTAAACCGTCGAGAGCAAGTCGGGATATTTGTTCTGCCTTTGCTTCGGGTAAAGCATAAGCCAAACGAATGCCACTTTTTTGCGAATTGAATATTTTTACGAGCTTGTTTGCCGTATAGTTATCTAAAATCTTGGCTAATTTCTTCGCTACTTCCTCTGTGGGAATTTTAAATTGTTGGGGATGAGCGTATAGTTCGAAGACTATACGATCGGTTGCGATAACGTTACCGCGATCGTCGACGATCGCCCTGCGAGGAATGTAAGGACGAAGGTTTACAGTTTGTTGCTGGCGTGCTTTATCCCGTAATTCTTCCCCTTCAATAATCTGTAAGTAATATAATCTGCATCCCAATCCTAAAGCTGCTGCAACTAGCAATCCCCAAACCGTTAAGAGTCTCGATCGATCTGAATTATTCATGGTTATTTATTTCCACCCCAGGGCCTACTTTTAAATTTAGTATCCCGAAGCAATATTTTCGATCGGCTCGATCTCAATCTTTTCTTTGATTTCTGTTGTAGACTGAATCGGGGTTGGCGTAAGAAAAACTGTTTTTTGTGGATTTAATGGTACTACACCTGTAGAGGATTTTTCTGCGAGATCTGCAAGATTGTTTTTGAGGGTTTCGTTAGTTTCGGTGAGGAGACGTTCTTGACGTTGTAAATTTTTGAGTTTTCTGTATTCTTTGCTCCACATTTGTTGGGTGTAAACTATTGCAGCGTAAATAGTAAAAACCATTGCGATCGTCGCTAAAGAAATTGCCCCAGAACTTTTTTGTATTAATAATAACGATCTCAGCCACGAAGGACTTTTAAAAGATGAATCTTTGGTAATTATTTTGTTTCGGCTTGTTTTCGAGCCGTTTCTGATTTTTCGAGCGACTTTTTGTCTTCTCGATCTTGTATTCTCAACGACGGATTTAGCAGCAACAGGCATATTTTTTAAGGCGAGCTTCGGCGCAAATTATAACCTATTTAAGCTCGGGCTTTTAATTTTTAATATATTTTAATATTTGCGGTGCGATCGGGATTTATCGAATCGAAACAAAGCCGATTTTTTCTAAAGCTTTTTGACCGGAATCGGAAAGTAATATCTCAGCATAATTCCAACCTACTCGTTCTTCTATACTGCCATTTTCTTTAATAACTACGTATAATTTTTGAGTCAGAGGATAGCTAGCATCTCGAAAAGCTTCGAGATTGACTCGAGGGGGTCGAGCGGTGCATTTGTGCGATTTGTGATAAGGAGAAACTAATTTTGTTTTATCGTATCCGATCGATATGGCTCGCACGAAACATTGAGGAACGATTTTTGCAGCAGATTCGTAAAATATTGCTCCTTTATTATTATTAACTAATTCTAAGGCTTCGTCAGTATCGTTAATTACTTTTACTTGGGGGCTAATATTTTTATTATCAAGAACGTTTTTAACAAAATAGTGAGCCGTACCGCTTTTTTGAGGAGATTTAGAATAAGGAATTATCGGCAGATCGGGGCCGCCAACTTCTTGCCAATTAGTAATTTTACCAGAATAAATACCGCGAATTTCGTCAATCGACAAGCCAGAAATATTTAAATTTGGATTAGTCGCGATCGCTACTCCATCGATTGCAACTGGTATTTGCTTTAATTCAAATCCGTTTTTTCTAGCTATTTGTCTTTCTGCTGCTTTTAAAGGCCGAGAAGATTGAGCAAAATCTAATTGATTTTCTATTAGCATTTTAATCCCAATGCTCGAACTATTGTCTAAAAGTGGGTGCGGTAAATAGCGCAGTTTAAAATCATAATTAGCGGCGATTATTTTGCGATCTATTTTATTTCTAATTGGAGTCCATACTGTACTGCCACCATAATTAAAAATACCTTCTAGATCGAAATTATTTTTTAGCTTAAATTCTGCTACATTCTGGTTATTAATAGCTCTGGCTTCTAGCCGATCGCGATTGTTTTTGATCCGATTAGTTTTTTCCCCTCTCAATATTTCTAAAGAGGCAATTTCTGAATAGGATATCGAATTGGGAATGACTTGCATCGCAATATATCCAACTACCAAAAAACTAAACAATATCCCTAAATAATTGTTACCTTCTTGCTTATTTTTAATAAGCTGTCGATCTCGATCGCTCGATTTCTGCTTTGAGCATACACTCTTTACTTGTTTGCCTTGTTTTTGTAAAATATCCCTCGCGATCGAAAGGTTAAAAAGAGCGATTTTATTATTGGGATCTAAAGCTAAAGTTGTTTGATAATCCCTTAAAGCTAGTTCGTAGTTTTCTCGCACAAAATATACTGATGCTCTGTTAGAATAACCAATTGAGGATTGAGGATTTATGGCGATCGATTTGCTAAAGTCTTCGATTGCTAATTCGTAGTCTTGAATTTTCGCACGAGCTTGACCTCGATAAATATAAATGTCGACGGAGTCTAAGTTTAATTCGATCGCTTTTGTCCAATCTTCTATCGCAAGATAGTATTCTTTTAATCCAAGATATGCTAGACCTCTATAATAAAAAAACTCGGCATTTTTCGACTCTAAGTTAATTGCTGAATTTAAGTCGATCGCTGCTTTTTGATATTCTTCTAATTCGATTAAAATTTTCGCTCTTTTGTAATAAGCACGGAAATCTTCGGGATTTTTGGCAATTTTTCGCGTATAACGAGCTACTTTGTCCAATTCTCTAGCTTTCATTGGTTTTTTATATTTTTTTTAATATAGAAAGTCGATCTAATCCTATTGATTAAATAAATTTTTTTAATCGCAAAAATTTTTTAGCTAGCAATGATAAGCTATGCTAATTATTTTTATTGCCAAATAGGATCGATTTAAAATTAAAATTTTTTGTTTAATGTCTTCATTATAGAGGATTGTTAAGTTTTTTTTCTTTATCTCCTGGTAGAAGATCTGAAAATAGTTCGACAAAATCGAGGAATTGCGATCGCTCTTTACGATCGCGATCGAGAATTGTTGTAATGGGGATATAAGTAAATTATCTGGTTTTATTGATGAATTTTCGCGGTCAAATAACAGATCGAAAGAAAAATGTTTTTTCTCGGGCAATTTTTCCATTAGTATCGATTAAAAAATATTTTGAAGCTTTACAATTTTTTCTAACAAAGATTATTAGACAAGAATTAATTGGAGGAAAAACAATAGACAATCCATTAATTAATTTAGCTTTATTTACAGTATTTATAATTTTTTCTTGGCTTTTTTATTTTTTAGAAAATTATGAAAATATAATCTTTATAACTTTTTTGGTAATTTGGTATTTAGATTTTTGGCTGGCACAATATAATTTTATTCGTAACAATAAAAAAACGATCGCTTTTAGCGTAGAAAAAACTAAAGAAAAAACTTTTACTTGGAAAAGCAATTCTCCTAACGGCGATCGCGATCGAGAGATCTTTTCAGAGGAAGAAGTAGTAAATATTTTTATTCACCAACATCAAGTTAGAGGTGGAAGCTTTGAAGAAGTCTTAGGTACTGTTTGGCGAGCGAGCATCACCTTAACCAACCAAGACGAACTATTATTAGGAGAATACAAACAAGTAAATCGTGCCCTCAAAAAAGCTCAATTATTGGCAAATAACTTTAACGCACCGATTATTTTTGCCTCAAGTATTGGTCGAGGTAAATATGTTGCTGAAGAATTAGATGAAAATGAACTATTAGAAATAAAAGCGATTGAAGTGAAACATAAAGCCAATAAATGGCAGCTCAATTCTCGATGGCGAGGTCAAGAATTTAGTAATTTATTAACTGAAATATGGCAAGAATCTGGTTTAATATTATTCGTCTTAATTGTTAGTAATTTAATGTTTAATTTCGGTAAAATTACCAACGATTTTCTAAACGGAAACATTATCTATTTTCCCAGTATCTCTAATTGGTTCGTCCCCAAATTTGGCTGGATAGAAGCGATAGAATTAGCTTTAGCATTGGGTATAATGATATTTAAAGGATGGCAAGTCAGTCGCAAGAAAAGAATTTATATCGATCGCGATTATCTTAAATTTTTTCTCAATAATAAGCTCGTAGGAAAAATAAAAACAAAAGAAATTGAAAGTATTTTACTCATCGATGAAATAACCCCGACTATTTTAATTTTATCGCCCCAAAAATCCCTGATTATATCTAAGTTTCATAGTAAAGCAGAATATATCAGTTTTCTGGTGAAAATTGCCGCAGTAGTTGATGATTTTGAAAACCCTTATTTAGATAGTAAAAGCTAATCTTTGTCAATCCTTTTATAGATTTTTGTTTATTGTTATTGTAGATTTACGAAGTATTATTTTACAAAAATTATATAAATTAAGAAAAATGGTAAAACCGATCGCACCGATTACATTACCCGATTGTAAAAATCATCTGCAAGAAGGTAGATGGTTAAAAGAAAGTTTGCATCGATGGCTCGATCGAGAGTTCATTCCCGAAGCAATTAATGAGACAATAGCAACTAGAGCCAGCCAAATCTTCATGCGTCAGCGTCTTGAAGGGGAAAACGATTTGGGGACTTTAGTAATTGCGATCGTCACCGAAATGCAAGCTTTTGATTTTCGAGAAAGTTTTTATAGCGAATTTGCGATCGCCAATGCAGTCAGCGATTTAATTTTAGATAGTTTGGGGATCGAT
Source organism: uncultured bacterium (assembly GCA_964458305.1). Classification (GTDB taxonomy): domain Bacteria; phylum Cyanobacteriota; class Cyanobacteriia; order Cyanobacteriales; family JASJDA01; genus JASJDA01. The sequence goes on from CAYWIH010000013.1 coordinate 7,118, forward strand.
CGCTGTTGTGGGGGATAAAAACAGAGACGTTCAAAAGAACATCTCTAAAAGGAAGATTATTACCAACTAGATTTAACTACACCAGGTAATAAACCTTCGTGGGCCCATTCTCGCAAAACATTGCGACACAAACCGAAATCGCGATAATATGCTCTAGGTCTTCCTGTTGCCATACAGCGATTGCGCTTGCGAGAAGGCGCGCTATTGCGAGGTAATTGCTGAATTTTGCGATGAATTTCTAATTTTTGTCTTTGGGAACTTGCCGTGCGAAATTCTTCTTTAAGAGCTTCGCGTTTGGCTGCGTATTTTGCTACCATATGGGCGCGTTTTCTTTCGCGCTCGATCATAGATTTTTTGGCCATAAATTTTGCTACTATTATTTACTAATTCTCTATCATATCGAATTGCAGTTACTTGCTGCTCGAACCTGCAGAAGGGCACAAACTAGCTAACTGACAATTATCGCAATCAGGCGATCGCGCTTTGCAAATTGTTCTACCGTGATATATTAACCTAATCGACCAGTTTTCCCAATCTGGCTGAGGCAAAATTCTCATTAAATCTTTTTCGATGCGGATCGGATCGTCGTATTCTGTCAATCCCAAACGCTTGCTGAGACGCTTAACGTGGGTATCTACCGTTACCCCTTCTAAGATACCAAAACCGTGAGCGAGGACGACGTTAGCGGTTTTTCTGGCAACTCCGGGTAAGGTAATCAATTCTGCCATAGTTTGAGGAACTTTACCGCCATATTCGTCAACAATTTTGCGAGCTGCTCCTTGAATATTTTTAGCCTTATTGCGATAAAACCCCGTAGAGCGGATCGAACTCTCTAATTCTGCGCGATCGGCATTTGCCAAACTAACAGCATCCCGAAAGCGATCGAACAAAGCTGGAGTTACTTTATTTACTCTTGCGTCGGTACATTGAGCCGAGAGAATCGTAGCAACTAAAAGCTGTAAAGTAGTTTGATAATTTAAAGAGCAAGTAGCATCGGGGTAGAGTACTTTAAGTTTGCTTAAAATTGCCTCGGCTCTTTGCTGCTTGCTCCCTTCTAAACTAGATACGTTCAAATATCTATCCTATTGAAAAAGTTGTTGAAAAAATTCTAAACGAGTGGTATCGCGAATAATTATTAAAACTCCCAAACCGAGCAACAACACTATCCCAGTTTGCATGATATTTTCTTGGATTTTACTGGGCAGGGGTTTGCCGCGCAAGCCTTCGATCGCCAAAAAAGCTAATTGACCGCCGTCGAGAGCTGGTAAAGGTAAAATGTTAATGATAGCCAAGTTAATGCTAATTAAAGCAGCAAATTGAAACAAATTGGCTAAATCGTTTTGAGCTAATTCCGCACCTACGGCTACGATAGCAACCGGCCCGGCTACTTGTTTAGCGGTTTCTTGGAAATTGGTAACTAACTGCCAAAAACCTCCCACCGTTAACATGGTGATGCGATCGAATTCTCTAGCTCCGACTGTAAATATTTCACCAAAATTATTGGGACGACGGCGTATAATTTCGTTATTGGGCTGAAGCATCACGCCTATTTTGCCCTTACCGTCTTGTCCTAAAGTTGGTGTTAAAGAGATCGTTTCGATATTTTCGCCTCTTTTAACCGTCAAATCGAGAGACCGATCGGCAGAATTTTGAATTGTAGTCATTAAATACTCAATTCCATTCTTAGACGCTTCTAAATCGCGATCGTTAACCGCTAGCACCATATCTCCTGCTTTAACACCAGCCCTAGCTGCTACCGATTCTTGTTCGCTGAGGACTTGAGGTACTAAAACTCCTGGTAAATAATTTACTTCTTGAATGCCGATTGTAGCTACTTGACCGACTAAAAGGAAATAAGCAAAAATTAAATTAGCTATAACTCCAGCACTAATTACGATCGCTCGATCTAAAAGAGGACGGTTGCTCAATAAATTAGGATCGTCTGGAGGAATTTCGCTTTCTGGATCTTCATCGGGAAAAGATACGAATCCTCCTAAAGGAATGACTCGCAAAGCATAAAGGGTTTCGGGCCCCTGATATTTTAATAAAGCCGGGCCGAAGCCGATCGAAAAACCATTAACGTGAATTTTTTGCAATCTAGCTGCTGCAAAATGACCTAATTCGTGAACAAAAATTAAAATCCCTAAGACCGCGATCGCCGCCAGAATTGACATAATAATTAATATTTTTCTAATTTCAAACTGTTTACTTCGTTCATTTTAAAACATTTAGATTGGGAGCAAATGCCACGGTAGAGATCCTGAGTGGGGCCAATTCTGAAATTAGAAAATCCTTTAGCGATCGCCCCTAATCTCGAAAAAGAGTGTATTCTTCATATTGAGACAAACCTCGATTTGCCTCCCTCAATAGTATTGAAACGATCGAAGTCTGTAGCTAGAGTAATTAAAAAATCTGCCTCGATTTTTATCAATATCTGTATGAAGGGAAATAGTTCGATCGTTCCGGTTATTTACTACATTCGAACGTTCTCAGACCGGGGTCGCAACTGCTAGATTAAACTACAAGTAATTAAAATCTTGTCGATAATTATGAGCGATTCAATACCTCCAAAACCAGAACCAAAGCCCAGTTACGTTAAACTAGCGATGCGTAACATGGTCAGTAAAGGTGGTCTTTCATTAAAACACTTTTTTTTAACCTCAATCGCGCTGTTAGGATTTTTAATCGGTCTGTCTTACTTAACTCGTTGATGGTACAATGATTCAATCTTCAGACCAAAAAGATCCCCTCGTAATTGTTAACCTCCAGGATGTTTTAAGTGCCGATTCCACCTCAAGCGATCGTATCCTGTTAAAACCAAGTTACCAGATTCCCGAATCTTGTTGGCAAAATTGGTTGAGTGCTTGGCTTAAATTCCTCGAACCACCAATTATCGATCGCAAGATCTGCGAAGTTACTTTACGTTTTACTGGCGATCGCGAAATTCAACAACTCAATGCTAAATATCGCAATTTCGATCGACCTACCGATGTTTTGGCATTTGCCGCATTAGAGGCAGATCTTCAGAGGCCACCAATAGCAGATTTTTTAGACGAGCCTCTCTATCTCGGCGATATAATAATTTCTGTAGAGACTGCTAGCGATCGAGCCAAACAACTAAAACGTTCTTTAATTGAGGAAGTTATCTGGTTAGCAGCCCACGGGTTTCTTCATCTTTTAGGCTGGGATCATCCAGACGAGCAAAGTCTAAATGAAATGATTTTTCAACAAGAAACTTTGTTAAAAATCGAGAGTCTTAAAAACTATCTAGGTGAAATTAACTACCGTGAAACAAACAAAAGCCGAGCAACTTACCCGAGCTACCGAACCTTCTAGCTGTTTGATAATGACTTCTAAACCTATGTTAATGCCCACAGACCCGAGATCTACTGCTTCTAATGATAACTCGAAGGATCGACAATTGGCTTGGCAGGTAGCCGATAATGTTTTAGCCAGTTTTAGATATGCTTGGGCTGGAATTCACTATGCTTTTACAACTCAACGCAATTTTCGCATCCATACTGTAGTGGCAATATTAGCGATAAGTTTGGGCATATATTTGGGTATTGCTGCGATTAAAATGGCAATCGTCACCTTAACTTGCGCTATGGTGATGGCTCTAGAGTTAATCAATACCGCGATCGAATCTCTAGTAGATTTGACTGTCAAGCAAAGCTATCACGAATTGGCTAAAATAGCAAAAGATTGTGCTGCCGGTGCGGTGCTAGTTTCTGCTTTTGCTGCTGTTATCGTCGCTGCTTTTATTTTATTGCCCCCTCTGTTGAATTTACTGATTTAAATTAAAGTCGATCGCTCTTCGTTCTTAATTTTACCAATCTAAGATACAATAATATCTTCAAAGATTTCCTTGTTGGGCTAAAAAGTCCTCTAAAATTCGCTTTGGAGATACAAAAGTGATTGTTGTTATCGATAATTACGATAGCTTTACTTACAATTTAGTTCAGTATTTGGGAGAGTTGGGGACAATCTTTCCCGTAGCATCTGAAATTAAAGTATATCGAAACGATAAAATTGATGTCCCTCGGCTTGAAAAGTTACTTCCAGATGGTATTGTAATATCGCCGGGGCCCGGTCGTCCAGAAAATGCCGGAATTTCCAAACAGACCATCGAAATATTGGGGCCGAAAATACCAATTCTCGGAGTATGTTTGGGACACCAGAGTATTGGCGAGGTTTTTGGAGCTAAGGTAGTTTCCGCACCTGTTTTAATGCACGGAAAAACCTCTCAAATATATCACTGCGAAACCGGAATCTTCAAGGGGTTGCAAAATCCTTTTACTGCTACTCGCTATCATAGTTTAGCGATCGATCGCCACAGCTTACCCGCAGATTTAGAAGTAACGGCTCGATCGATTGAAGGTGAAGCAGAAACGATTATGGGAATTGCCCACTCGAAATATACCCACATTCAAGGCGTACAATTTCATCCTGAAAGTATTTTGACTAGTTCGGGTAAAAAAATATTGAGCAATTTCCTCAAATCTCTCAATTGAAAAATCTATCCTCTTAAAGTAGAACTTTTGTCAATACTTTTTTATAAAAATTAAAACAATCTCAAACAATTATGAAAAGGCGAGATTCGCTCCGCTATCTAGGAGCAGGGTTACTGACAGCGATCGCCACGGTATCGCAAAATCGAAGATCGATCGCTCAAAGTAATTCATCGGTTTCGATCCAATGGCTCGGACATATGTGTTTTTTATTTACCGGTGGTGGCTTGCGAATTTTGGTCAATCCTTTCAGTAAGATCGGTTGCACTGCAGGATATCGTTTACCGAGAGTAAGGGCCGATCTAGTTTTAATCAGCAGCCAATTGTTAGACGAAGGATCGGTAGAAGGGCTGCCGGGAAATCCACAAATATTATTCGAGCCGGGAGATTACGAATTTAGAGGTCTCAAAATACAAGGGGTGGGTATCGCTCACGATCGCTTTGGGGGTCGCCGTTTCGGTACTAATGTAGCTTGGACTTGGAATCAAGGGGGTGTTAAACTACTCCATCTCGGGGGTGCGGCAGCTCCTATAGAAATAGAACAAAAAATTCTCCTCGGAGTTCCCGATCTGGCATTAATTCCCGTAGGTGGAGGAATCAAGGCTTACAATCCCACCGAAGCCAAACAAGCGATCGAAGCACTCGATCCTAAAATAGTCATCCCCACTCAATATTTAACCGCAGCAGCAGATCGCGATGCCTGCGATATCGAACCAGTCGAACGATTTTTAGAAGTCGTACCGAGCGCGCCAGCAAACAGAATCTTCAGCGATCGCATTGTGGTCAGTAGATTTAATTTACCCCAACAAGGGCCGGTGATTAAAATATTAAGTTACAAATTTTAATTATTCCTCAAGAAGTAAATTTATCTAGCTTTCTCGATCGGAAAGCTATTTTTTATACCTTGTCACACATTTAAACATTTTTGTCCAGGATATAAATATATATTTTTTATAAAATTTTTTGCAAGCAAAATCCCTGAGAAAAAAGTTATATTTGTAACGCTTAGATGAAGGATTAAAAATTTCGATCGAAAAAATGACGAAAATTTAACGAAATGAGCGTATAATTTGTATCATACAAATAAGAGAATTTAATTTTTTTAACAAGTCGTAATCCACATTCAAGATCGGTAATACTTAGGGTTTAAAAATCAACACCGGGTAGATTGGGGTAAAAATACGGAACTGGGGATTTTAGTCGTCGAGAGATTCAAGCAAAATAAAAAACAATTCACTAAAAAAGATGCAACAACCATTCATTAATCGAATTACTTTTAAAAATTTTCGGGGAGATTTTTTCGGGGGGTTAACCACAACAGTAATAGCACTACCAATGGCTTTGGCATTTGGTGTTGCTTCGGGTGCGGGCCCGATCGCGGGGCTTTACGGTGCTGTGTTGGTAGGGTTTTTTGCCGCATTATTCGGCGGTACTCCGACATTAATTTCCGAACCAACCGGGCCGATGACGGTAGTGATGACCGGAATTATCGCCTATTTAGTTGCCAACAACCCAGAAAATGGGATGGCAATGGCTTTTACAGTAGTAATGATGGGCGGAGTATTCCAAATTCTGTTTGGAATGTTGGGCTTAGGTAAATATATAACCCTAATGCCTTACACCGTAATTTCAGGATTTATGTCGGGAATCGGCTGGATTCTGATTATATTACAAATACCTCCTTTTTTAGGACAGTCCAGTCCTGGAGGTGGAGTAGTAGGAGTAATAACTAATTTACCCAACCTGATAGCAAATATTAATACAGCCGAAACTATTTTAGCCGCAGTAACAGTAGCGATTATATTTTTAACACCTTCAAAGCTATCTAAAGTAATTCCACCACAATTAATCGCATTAGTTATTGGAACTGTAATTTCTCTTTTCGCCTTCGGCGGTACGGAAATTAGTCGGATCGGCGCAATCCCTACCGGGTTACCTCAATTAATCGTGCCAACATTTACCACTTCAGAATTAGGTAAGATGTTCGTCGACGCATTAATGTTAGGAATGCTAGGCTCGATCGATGCTTTACTTACCTCTACAGTAGCCGACAGCATGACCAATACTCAGCATAATTCTGACAAAGAATTAGTCGGTCAAGGTATTGGTAATATCTTTTCAGGATTGTTTGGCGGACTACCCGGTGCTGGCGCAACAATGGGAACTGTAGTTAACATCCAATCTGGTGCTCAAACTCCTCTATCTGGTTTAATCCGCGCTGGTGTTTTGTTGATAGTAGTATTCTGGGCTGGAGGATTGACAGCTAACATTCCTATGGCTGTATTAGCTGGGATTGCTTTAAAAGTAGGTTTCGATATCATCGACTGGGGCTACTTAAAGCGCGCTCATCGCCTCTCGATCAAAGCAGCCCTAATCATGTATGGGGTATTGCTTCTGACTGTCTTTGTCGACTTAATTACGGCTGTTGGTGTCGGTATTTTTATCGCCAATATGCTAACTATCAGACGTTTGAGCGACATACAAGCAGAGAGAGTTAAGCCGATTAATTCCGAAGAAGATCGCATTTTCTTAAATGCCGAAGAAAAAAGTTTGCTCAAAGAGACAGGCGATCGCGTATTATTATTGCACCTCAGCGGCGCAATGATTTTTGGAGCTAGTAAAGCAATTTCCAAACAGCGAGAAGTTGCCAACAGATATGACATTTTAATCTTGGATTTGAGCGATTTATCTCTACTAGGAGTAAGTTCTTCCTTGGCGATCGAAACTTTAGTTAAAGAAGCTTGCGACAAGAAACATCAAGTATTGATCGTTACTTCTCGAAACAAAGTTAAGAGTAGATTGCAAAGTTTGAATATTTTCCAATTCGATCCCAGACCCAAATTAAAACGCAATCGTAAAGAAGCTATCGAAGAAGCAATTCATTTGGTTAACAACGATCGTTTAGAGAATTCTAACGGTCATCTCGCTAAAGTTTGATCGAATAGATCGAATAAACATCCTGCTCGCAGATGGTTAAGTTGAAAATAAACTAACCATCTTTTTGTTGTTTCAGGCTTTACGATCGGTAAATAATTAGATCGCAACCGATCCTCTTCCCTGCATGGGAATAAATTAAGATTTCTGGCAATTGTATTTTTGCGATCGCACAGACATATTTTTGGGGATAAATAGATCTAAAATCGGCTATATGTCCGATCGATTGCCCTATCATGACCTATAGCTTGAGAATTGCCGATATACCCGCTAGCGAACGTCCTCGCGAACGATTATTAGCCAAGGGAGCAAAAAATTTAGCAAATGCTGAATTATTGGCAATTTTATTAGGTACTGGTCAAGGAAAAGGCAAACTTTCTGCAGTTGGGTTGGGTCAATTTATGCTTCAAGAATTAAGCCAACATCAAAGAGATCCTCTCGATGTTTTGCGGGATATTTCTCCTCAAGAATTAATGAAAATTTCCGGTGTCGGCCCGGCTAAAGCGACCACAATTTTAGCAGCAATCGAATTAGGTAAACGTACTTTTCAATTTCGACCTAGCATTAAGGCGACGATCGACAGTCCCGCTGCTGCTGCAGCTGCTTTATCTCACGATCTAATGTGGGAAAAACAAGAACGTTTTGCTGTAGTTTTACTAGATATTAAAAATTGTTTGATTGCTACCCAAGTAATTACTATCGGTACGGCTACTGAAACTTTAGCCCATCCTCGCGAGATTTTTCGCGAAGCAATCAAACAAGGGGCGAGTCGTTTAATTATTGCCCACAATCACCCTTCTGGCAATCTAGAACCTTCTCAGGAGGATATTAATCTGACCGAACAACTTTTAGAAGGAGCCCGTTTTTTAGAGATTCCGGTTTTAGATCATGTCATCTTAGGTAATGGTAATCACCAAAGTTTACGAGAGATCACTTCTTTATGGGATGGTTATTTTGAAGATGTATGACGAGCTACTTTGAAAGTTTATTTAGATACTAAGTTTTTTATAATTTAGATATAATTTTAAAGTTTGGCTAATTTTTTTGATTTTCGCTCTCAATCTGCTTAATATTATCTTAATAATAATCAGAAATTAGTTGAGTCAAATAAACAATGACAAAGTTTGCCATTTTTCTGTGGAATATATTATCTTTATGTAGTAATTAAACGTTAAAAAAATTCAACAAAAATTCAAATGAAAAATACGCAAGCTTCATTAACTAAAATTTTGATGGGAATGGCTTTAGGCTTAGTAATTCATGGTAGCAATATTCCTAGAGCGATCGCAGCAGAAATAAAAGAAACAACAACTAAAGAAGTACAAGAAAAGACTGCACCGGAAGTCAAAGAAACTCCGAGTCTAGAAGTTAAAGAGAATACTTCGATCGAGGTTAAAGAAACTCCGAGTCTAGAAGTTAAAGAAGATACTTCGATCGAGGTTAAAGAAACTCCGAGTCTAGAAGTTAAAGAGAATACTGCAAAAGAAGCAAAAAAAGATCCCTCAAAAGATGGATACGTTACCAAAGCTCAAACAAAAGAGCCAGATCTTTTTGAAGTAGGAGATTTACCACAACCTGTTGTCAATTCGATTATTGTCGCTTCTTTTATAATAACTGTAATAGGGGTGCTTACTGGGACTGGAAGATCGATTAAATACGACAATCAAAATCACGATGGAAAAGGACATTAGATTCCCATTTTTGCTAACTTAACTAATTAAACAAACAAGGTATTTACTATAAGCTTTTAAATAAAGTAATTGCTGCTAAGAATATTGTTTCTGGATTAATTTTATGAGTAAAATCAGAAAACAAATAAATAGCAGCAAAATCAATTTAATTTACTAAAAACTAAAATTAGCAAAAGAAGCCCGCTCGCAAAATCATTTTAGTTAGAGCCAATTAAATTTATTCCTCTGAGGCAGTGCGAGCAACGAGAATCGAACGAGATGAGTTATTAATTACATAACTACTAACGCTGCCTAAAATAAGCTTTTGCAAGCCAGAAAGGCCGCGATTTCCGATCGCAATTAGATCGATTTCAAGTAGTTCTGCTTGTTCGCAAATAGTTCGGCCGGGACTACCCATAACTTGGATAGTTTCAGTACTTACATTTTGCTTGAGGGCTTCGCTTTCCATAGCCTTAAGACTAGGATCTTTAATTGCTTCGATCGCTTCATTTTTGATCGTTTCTAAAGCTTCATTAAAAGATTCTAATCCTCCTTTTTTCATTATTTCTAGACTATCATTTTTGACAGCTTTGAGAGCATTTAGATCGTCCATCGATAAAACTTGCAATAATGTTAAATTGCTTTCTACTGATTTAGCTAAACTTAAAGCTCGATCGAAAACAGTTTTAGCTATTGGGGACGAATCTAATGCTACTAAAATTTTCTCCCACTTAATACTAATTTCTTTTTGCTCTGGAATACGAGCGATTAAAACAGAACAAAATGCATTCTGAACTACATAACTACTAACGCTTCCCAAAACTATTTTTTCGATGGTAGAAATTCCTCGATTTCCCATAATAATTAAATCGACCCCGTATTCTTGCGATCGCTGGCAAATAACCGGCCCTGGGTTGCCAAATACGCGAACGATTTCAGTATTTACATTTTGTTCGCTGGCTCGATCTTTCATTTTTTTGAGAAATTTAAGTCTTTTTTGTTCGAAAATTTCCCATTGTTTTTGGCGTTTTTCGATAATTGATTCCTTAGTATCGTATTCTCCTGTGACCCGGTTTCTTGTATATTGTCCGGTAAAGGTTGGTGGTGGTGGTGCGTCTTCTTCATCCATAGAGAAAACATGCAATAATATTAAACTTCCTCCGGTCAATTTAGCTAAACTTAAAGCCGACTCGAAGATATTTTCTGCTGCTGGGGATGAATCAACTGGTACTAAAATTTTTTCCCACATAATAATATTTAAATTGTTTTGACTTATTAAAATGCTATCACTTTATATTATCTTTTTGTGTCGAGGGAAAATCTCGATCTTTATGCCAATTTTTTTTATAAAAAAAATTAATTATTAGTAGAGCAAACAATTATTTGTCTGCTCGCCCTACTAAATTTTAACCTACTTAAGCGATCGCACTTACAGATTTTAATTCAAAAATCTTCTCAATTACATCAGCAACAACTTTATCGGGAGTAGAAGCACCGGAAGTAACACCAACGGTTATTTTACCTTCTAGAAGCCAATTAGAAGCTATTTCGATTTCTTTATCTAGGGGTTTGTGTTCCAATTTATTTGCATCTTTAATTCGCTCGACGCTATCGATATGATAAGAAGGAATATTGCGTTCGATCGCAATTTCTTGTAAATGAGTTGTATTAGAAGAATTAAAGCCGCCAATTACTATCATTAAAGATAGTTCTTCTTCGACTAAATCTAACATCGCATCTTGCCTTTCTTGAGTAGCATCGCAGATAGTATTGAAGCTCATAAAATGGTCGTTTACTTCGGTCGGCCCGTATTTTTTAATAATAGTCCGCTCGAATAATTTTCCGATCGCTTCAGTCTCACTTTTTAGCATGGTAGTTTGATTGGCAACTCCCAATCTTTCGAGATCTTTATCTGGATCGAAACCTTCTGAATGAGCGTTTTTAAACTTAGCTAAAAACTCTTTTCGATCGCCCCCGTTAAGAATATAATTAGCAACATATTCAGCTTCTTCTAAATTTAAAACTACTAAATAAGTCCCAGCAAAAGAGCTAGTCGCTACGGTTTCTTCGTGTTTGTATTTTCCATGAATAATTGAAGTGTGGGCTTTTTTCTTGTGTTTTTCCACGGAATTCCAGACTTTAGAAACCCAAGGACAAGTAGTATCGACTATAGTGCAACCTTTATCGTTTAAAATCTGCATTTCAGTAACGCTAGCACCAAATGCTGGTAAAATAACTACATCGCCAGGTTCGATCGCGTTAAAATCTTTTTTCCCTGCATCGACGGGAATGAATTTGACGTTCATTTCTCGCAAACGCTGATTCACAGAAGGATTGTGAATGATTTCGTTAGTAATCCAAATCTCTTCGGTAGGAAAATGCTGACGTGTTTCGTAAGCCATTGCTACGGCTCTTTCTACCCCCCAACAAAAGCCAAAAGCTTCTGCTAAACGAATAGTTACATCTCCTTTAGTTATGCGATAATTATTATTGCGAATTTCTTGAATTAGATTGCTTTGATATTCGGTATTGAGAACGCCAGCTACTTCATCTTGATGTCCGAAACCTTTACGGTGATAGTTTTCTGACTGTTGCAGCGATCTTTTAAAGGCTTTTGTATCGAGATTATTTGTCATTTGTTTTTCAGTGATGAAACATCTCTTCTATTTTCAAACCAATTTACAGCATCTTGAAGGGCGATCGTAACAGAAGATTGAGGCAAACCCAATTCTTTGATTGCTTTAGCAGGATTGTAATACATTTTTTGCGCCGACATTTTTACTCCATCGACAGCAAGATTGGGACTTTTACCAAAAAAAGATAAAATATATTCGTCGATCGCAGCTACAGTTAAAGGCAACCAAAGAGGGACTGTATTTTTTGGTGTTGGCAGCCCCGTAATTTGAGACAATCGATCTAAAAGAGCTTTTAAAGAAAGATTTTCATTGCCCAGGATATAACGCTCTGCTGTTTTACCCTTTTCTAAAGCCAGTATATGACCTTTGGCTACATCGCGAACGTCGATAAAATTCAAACCCGTATCGACATAAGCAGGCATTTGGCGATTTAAAAATCTTAAAATAATCTCACCTGTGGGAGTAGGTTTAAGATCGTAAGGGCCGATCGGCGTGCTAGGATTTACGATAACAATATCCTGACCCGATCTAGCCGCATTAATTGCTTCGAGTTCGGCATAATATTTAGACTTTTTGTAATGACCGATTAAATTATCTACTGGACTTTGATGGCTTTCATCGACAATTTCTCCAGCTTTGCCAACTCCGATCGCCGCTACCGAACTGGTATAAACTATTCTCTCAATTTTGGCGCGTTTTGCCGCAGCTAAAATATTGCGAGTCCCTAAAACATTACTGCGATGTAAGATATCCTTTTCTTTTTGCCATAAAGAATAACGGGCTGCGACGTGAAATAAAACCTGACAACCAGCCATCATTTTATCGAGATCTGGGGAATTAAGATCTCCGGTAACTATTTCTAAATCCAAATCCCGCAGATTATTAAGATCGCTATTGGGACGAGCTAAAGCCTTGACAGAATATCCTTTTTGTAGTAGTTCTCGAACTAAATTTGCACCGATAAAACCAGTTCCACCAGTTAAAAAAGCTGTTATTGCTATCATTATTATCTCTTAAGTATGCCAAAAAGAAAAAACTCGTACCTCAGCCAACAAAGTATCTTAATAAAGGATAACGATCGCCGCTAAATCTTGTTTTTGTATTTTATCCTGACGATCGCAGGAGGCAAATTTTTTTAAACACCGATCGAAGCTTGAACTTATGAATAAAAAAATGTTTAGCAAGAAAAACGGTAAGTCAGCTAAAAAAAATAACGACCTTAAACAACAAGTAGATGCGGTTAAGGTAGAAGACGATCGCACCGGGATGACGGTAGAAACCCTTAAAAGAGCTTTTGCGGATAACTTATTTTATGTTTTGGGAAAAAACGAAAATACCGCCACTCTGTTCGATTATTATATGGCTTTGTCATATACGGTACGCGATCGCTTAGTGCAACGCTTTATCAAAACAGGAACTACCTACTTCGAAGAAGATGTCAAGAAAGTTTGCTATTTTTCAGCAGAATTTCTGATGGGTCGGCATCTAGGTAATAATTTAATTAACCTCGGAATATACGATCGCATCTCCCAAGTAGTAGAAGAATCGGGATTAGAACTAGAATCCCTACTAGAACAAGAACCAGATCCCGGGTTGGGTAACGGAGGTTTGGGCAGGTTGGCTGCTTGTTTCCTCGACTCCTTAGCCTGCCTAGAAATTCCCGCCATCGGTTACGGCATTCGTTACGAGTTTGGTATCTTCTACCAAAAGATTCAAGACGGTTGGCAAGTTGAAGTACCAGATAACTGGCTGCGTTTTGGCAACCCTTGGGAAATACCTCGTCCCGAAGACAGCGTCGAAGTAAAATTAGGCGGGCATACCGAAACCTATCGGGATGATAAAGGACATTATCGAGTTTGTTGGATTCCCGATCGCACTGTAATGGCCATTCCCCACGATACTTTAGTACCTGGATACAAAACTAACACGGTCAATCCTTTGCGTTTGTGGAAAGCAGAAGCCAGCGTCAGCTTTAACTTCGATGCCTTTAACGCCGGAAACTACGATCGCGCGGTAGCAGAAAAAATTAATGCCGAAACGATTTCTAAAGTACTTTATCCTAACGATAATACCCCAGCAGGAAAAGAACTGCGTTTGGCACAACAATATTTCTTCGTTTCCGCATCTTTACAAGATATAATTCGCATTCACCTTCACACCCACGATACTTTAGAAGATCTGCACGAAGGATTTGGCATTCAGCTTAACGATACCCACCCAGCAGTATCGATCGCCGAAATGATGCGATTGTTGCTAGACGAACACGGTCTCGGTTGGGATAAAGCTTGGGATATCACCCAAAAATGCTTTGCTTACACCAATCATACCCTGATGCCGGAAGCCCTAGAACGTTGGTCTGTAGAATTATTTAGTTATTTATTACCCCGACATCTAGAAATCATTTATGAAATCAATTTCCGCTTCTTAGAAGACGTTCGCACTTGGTTTCCTGACGACGAAGATATACTCTCGCGACTTTCAATTATTGAAGAAGGTTACGAGAAAAAAGTTCGCATGGCTAATTTAGCTTGTGTCGGTAGCCATTCAATCAACGGGGTAGCAGCATTACACACCGAACTGCTCAAAAAAGATACCCTCAAAGATTTTGCTTTGATCTGGCCCGACAAGTTCTTTAACAAAACCAACGGAGTTACTCCCCGTCGCTGGATCTTATTGTGCAATCTCAAATTAGCCGATTTAATTAATAAGAGAATTGGCGAAGAATGGCTCAAAGATTTATCTCAGTTGAAAAAGTTAGAAGCTTTTATTGAGGATAAAGATTTTTGCCAAAGCTGGAGAGAAATCAAACAAGAAAACAAAAAAAATCTCGCAGCATACATCAAAAAACACAACAATATTGATGTCAACATTAATTCGATCTTCGACGTTCAAGTTAAACGAATACACGAATACAAACGTCAGTTATTAGCAGCCCTTCACATTATTAGCCTTTACAACAAAATTAAAGCTAATCCCAACATAGATATCTATCCTCGGACATTTATTTTTGGCGGGAAAGCAGCACCAGGCTACTTCATGGCTAAGTTGATAATCAAATTAATTAACTCAGTCGGAGAAATAGTAAATCGCGATCCTGACGTTCGCAACCGTCTCAAAGTAGTATTTTTGGCTAATTTTAACGTTTCTTTGGGTCAAAAAATCTATCCAGCCGCCGATCTTTCCGAACAAATCTCTACCGCAGGTAAAGAAGCCTCTGGAACTGGTAACATGAAATTTGCCATGAATGGAGCGATGACGATCGGGACTCTCGACGGTGCTAATATCGAAATCCGCGAAGAAGTAGGCGAAGAAAATTTCTTCCTCTTTGGCTTGACAGCAGAAGAAGTATATGCGAAAAAAGCCCAAGGCTACAACCCGATGGATTACTACGATACTAATTCGGAGTTGAAAAAAGTAATCGATCGCATTAAAAACGGCTATTTCAGCCACGGCGATCGCAATTTATTTAAGCCTTTGGTCGAATCTCTACTTTATAACGACCAATATATGCTCTTGGCTGACTATCAAGCTTATGTCGATTGTCAAGAAAAAGTTGCCCTCGCTTATCAAGACCAAGAAAAATGGGTTAAAATGTCTATTTTGAACTCCGCTCGGAGCGGGAAATTTTCTAGCGATCGTACAATAGAAGAGTATTGTCGCGAAATCTGGAAGGTAGATCCTGTCACGATCGAACTCGATAGTTACAATCCAGAAAAAGCCGGTCTCAACGCTCAGATCGAACCTGCTACTACTTAAATATACTGGGGTGGATTTAGTTTTTATCTCCAATCTGCCCCAACCAGATAAGCACTCACAATCTTCTCTCTTAGGGATCTTTATTTGGCAAGCACTAGTTTGCTGTGAGAAAGTGTAAACATAAACAAATTTTAAAAAAATACAATGACGCAGTTATTAAATTCAATTAATACAGATCTTAATTTCGGTACGACAGTCAAAATAGATATGGCTAATAATTTGATTTTGGCTCGCGAGGAACACCATCAAGAAGGCGAACACCATAATAAAGAAGCTGAAGCTAAAGAAGGGGAACACCATCACAAAGAAGCTGAAGCTAAAGAAGCCGAGCATCATCATAAAGAAGCTGAAGCTAAAGAAGGCGAACACCATCACAAAGAAGGCGAACACCACAAAGAAGCCGAAGGTGAAGAAGGTGAAGAAGTGGCTGCATTCGTGCCAACAACCGATTTTAGCGCGGAGTACATCATTTATTTCGGCGCGGGTTTGCTCAGTTTAGCAATTCTGGCAGTAGTTATTATTTGGATCAAAGAATATTCCAGCGAAGGCGAATAATTAACCCAAAGAACGAAAAATATCTGTTTTTTTAACGATTATCTCGACTCGTTAAAGCTAGAATTAAAAAAATATCGCCCTATTTTACCTTACGAAGGTTAAAAAAAAATTAACAGCGATTTAACATTTTATTTGATATGGTCAAAACTCCGATGTCACCAACCCAAAAGCTTTCTAAGCTAGAAGGCATCAAAGAAAAAAGTAATTATTTGCGCGAACCACTTTTAACTGAATTGCAACAAGATACAACGCACTTCAGTCAAGAAGGAATTCAAGTGCTAAAATTTCACGGATCTTATCAACAAGATAACCGTGACAATAGGGTAAAGGGACAGGAGAAAGACTATCAATTTATGTTGCGTACCCGCAACCCGGGTGGGTTCATACCGCCAGAATTGTATCTAACCTTAGATCGCTTGGCCGACGAATATGGCAACGGAACTTTGAGAGTGACCACTCGTCAAGGCTTTCAGGTACACGGGATTTTGAAAAAAAATCTCAAAAGCGCGATCGCGGCAATAGTTAAGAGTATGGGATCTACTTTAGGGGCTTGCGGCGATCTCAATCGCAACGTTATGGCCCCCCCCGCTCCTTATAAGAAAAAAATAGAATATCAATATGCTTGGGAATATGCAAACAATATAGCAGACTTGTTAACACCCCAAACAGGAGCTTATTATGAAATTTGGCTCGATGGGGAAAAATTAATTAGCGGCGAAGAAGATCCCGAAGTAAAAGCAGCAAGAATTGCCGATAGCAAATTTCCAGAAAGCGAAGAACCAATTTATGGGGAACATTATATGCCCCGTAAATTTAAATGTAGCGTAACCGTTCCAGGGGATAACTCGATCGATCTCTATACCCACGATATTAGTTTGGTAGTAATAACCGACGAGAAACAAGAATTAATCGGGTTTAATATTTTAGCTGGGGGCGGTTTGGGAAGGACTCACCGCAAAGAAGATACTTTTCCCCGCATGGCAGATGAAATCGGCTATGTTGCCAAAGAAGATATTTATAAATTAGTTAAAGCAATAGTCGCAACCCAAAGAGACTACGGCGATCGCGTCACTCGTCGTCATGCCAGAATGAAATATCTGATTGAAGATTGGGGAGTAGCTAAGTTTAAAGCCAAAGTAGAAGATTATTTCGGTCAAGAAATAGCTGCTTTTAAACCGTTGCCAGAATGGAAATATCAAGATTATCTCGGTTGGCACGAACAAGGAGATGGCAAACTATTTTTAGGAATTTCGATCGAAAACGGTCGGGTGAAAGATGAAGGCAATTGGAAATTAAAAACCTGTTTGAAGATTATTAGCGAAAGATTTAATTTACCAATTCGCTTGACAGCAAATCACAACCTGATTATCTACGAGATCGAGCCTTTAGAAAAAGAGGCGATCGATGAAATTTTACAGCAACACGGAATTATTACCAACCCCGAAAAAATCGATTCTCTGGTGCGCTATTCGATGGCTTGTCCGGCACTGCCAACTTGCGGTTTAGCAATTACCGAGTCGGAAAGAGCTATACCCGGTATTTTAGAGCGAATTAGGGCGTTATTGAACCAATTGGGCTTGGAAAAAGAAACCTTTGTGATTCGCATGACTGGCTGTCCTAACGGCTGTGCCAGACCTTATATGGCAGAATTAGGCTTGGTAGGGTATGCCCCAGATACTTATCAAGTTTGGTTGGGAGGAAACCCGGATCAGACTCAGTTGGCTCGAGTTTATACCGATAAAATGCAATTGGCAGGTTTAGAAAGCTTTTTAGAGCCGCTTTTTGTTTATTTTAAGAAAGATAAGCAAGATGGCGAAAGTTTCGGCAGTTTCTGCGATCGAGTCGGCTTTGAAAAACTCAGAGAATTTAGTAAAAATTACGAGTTAGGCAGCTATAAAAATTCTGCCAAACCTACTAGAAACCGCAAAAATCAGCATCGAGTTGGCGTACCGGATAAAATCTTTGGTCGTTTAAAACAAACTTCTGCTGAGAGTGGCAAGCCGATGAATCAAATTGTAGCAGAAGCTTTAGAAGCTTATTTAGCAACATCTCAAGAGTAATAAAACATGAGGGAGGATAAAATATTATCGATATATTCTCCCGATCGAGATCTAGCAAAAATGGCTAATAAAATCAGGGCTAAAATAGATGAGTCCTAGACCGCGCAAACGTTTCGCTCAACACTGGCTTAAAAGCGATCGCATTTTAAATAACATTCTGGCAGCAGCAAAGTTAAATAAAAGCGATCGAATCTTAGAAATCGGGCCGGGTACTGGTATAATGACGAGCCGTTTGTTGCCGGAATCCGAAGCAGTTTTAGCGGTAGAGATCGATCGAGATTTATGTAAAAAATTGGTGAGAAAATTTGGCGATCGAGAAGATTTTTTATTGCTGCAAGGGGATATCTTATCTTTCGATTTAGATGCTAATTTAGTTGCTTTTCCCCGCTTTCAAAATCCTAATAAAGTAGTTGCTAACATTCCTTACAATATTACCGGGCCGATTTTAGAAAAGTTATTAGGAACGATTGCCAACCCTGCCCAAACTAATTACCAATTAATAGTATTATTGTTACAAAAAGAAGTAGCCGATCGCCTCGTGGCATCTCCAGGAACTAAAGCTTACGGTGCTTTATCGGTAAGAGTTCAATATTTAGCTAGTTGCGAGTATATTTGTGACGTACCCAGCAAGGCATTTTATCCCCCACCAAAAGTCGATTCGGCGGTAGTCAGACTTACGCCCAAAATAGTCGAAAATCCAGCAAATAATCCTAAATATTTAAATACTTTACTAAAATTAGGCTTCGCGACTCGCCGCAAAATGTTAAAAAATAATTTAAAAAGCATAGTAGAATGCGATCGCCTAACCCAAATACTGGAACAATTAAATATTAATCCCAACTGTCGGGCTGAAAATTTAAGTTTACAAGATTGGATTGCTTTGAGCGATCGGCTTGAAGAAGTAAAAAGTAATGAGTAACAACAATTACCGATAAAAAATGAATTTATTATCGTTAATCGCACCAGCAAAAATAAATTTATATTTAGAAATAGTCGGCGATCGCCCCGATGGTTATCACGAACTAGTAATGATTTTACAAAGTATCGATCTAGCCGATCGGATCGAGATCCAAACCAGTCGCAGCTATTCCATAACTTTAAATTGCTCCCATCCCGAACTACCTACAGATGAAACTAATTTAGCCTATAAAGCCGCAAAATTGATGTCTGAAGAATTTAGCGATGCTTTTGCAAAATACGGTGGAGTGGAAATAACGATCGATAAAAAAATTCCGATCGCGGCTGGTTTGGCAGGAGGATCGACCGATGCTGCGGCTGTTTTGGTCGGAATTAACCAAATGTGGGCTTTAGGTTTAACTCAGCCAGAATTACAAGTATTAGCTGCTAAAATCGGCTCGGATATTCCTTTTTGTATTTCGGGAGGAACGGCGATCGCCACTGGTAGGGGAGAAAAATTAGATCCAATTCCAGATCTGGACAATCTTTGGGTAGTTTTAGCTAAGTATAATAATTTAGCAGTATCCACTGCTTGGGCATATCAAACCTATCGCAAGCAATTTGGTAGTCAATATCCAAAAGATATTGAAAGCCTGCTCGATCGCTCTGCTATCGTCCATTCAGAACCGATCGTAACTGCGATTAATAATAAAGATGGTGCTGCGATCGGCAAACTATTACACAACGATCTCGAAAAAATAGTTTTACCGGAATACGAGCCAGTAGCACAACTTAGGTATATTTGTCAAGAAGCTGGCGGTTTGGGCACGATGATGTCGGGATCTGGCCCCACGGTATTTACCCTTTGCGAGACGGAAACACAAGCGAGGGAGATTAAGCAAAAGATTCGCGATAAGATTAACGATCGGACACTAGAATTATGGGTAACCCAGTTATCTAGTTCGGGAATTCAAATAGCTGTTTGTAAGTAAGTGAAGCAGGATATTATACCGTTCCTCAAAAGCAACAATTGCCAGCTTTTTGGCGATTAATTGTTTTAAAAATAAACTATCCACCTATCTAAACTATTTTTAAGAATTGATATTATGAGTAATTCTCCATCAAACACAGAAGCAAAAAAACCGACTCCTTTACGTTGTTTGGTAGGTGCGAGTATTTCGGGGTCTTTAGGTTATGCTCTTTATTTACTTACTACTTCGATCGCCATTTCTTTTGCGACTAAACCAATTCAATCTAATAATCCTTTTGTTATTAATCTTTCTGCGGCAGTTCGTACTTTAGTAGTTGGGGTTTCTACTTTAGCTACTTGTTTGTTTGCAATTACTACTTTGGGTTTAATTCTGTTAGCTATTCAACTGGTAGTTCAAAGTTTTAACAAACAAGAAGATACTAATTCTTCTGAGGATAAAAAGTAACTCGATCGAATTTTTTTATTTCCTCTGTTGTCACGGGTTCAATTTTTCGTTTTTCAGTGTAATATATAAATATTTTTTTAAGAAAATTACCTTTATATTCGCCGAAAACTGGAATATCTATATATTCATCAGAATATTCGATCCGATCGACTTCTTTTGAAGATAAATAAAAATATTCTCTGTCAAAACTAACGTAAACCCCAGCTCTTGAACAATCGTAATTCTTAATTTTTATTTCCAAAACTGAACGAGATAGCGTAGTAATTTTTTGATTAGTGTTTTTTCTTCTCCGATAATTTAAAACAATCGCGATCGCGCTTTGAAAAAAATTTTCCAAGTACTGAAAATAGTAATTTATTCGCAGTTCAAAGTCGATTTTTGCAGAAACTTCCCGATCGGACTGCGAAAACACCTTAAATAAAATCGCTATGATGATAAAGACTCGAGAATTGCAAACCAGTGAAAGTATTAGAAGCTTACAACCTCAAAAAGACATACCGATCGAACAAGCAAACGATCGAAGCAGTAAAAAACGTATCTTTAACTATTACTAGTGGCGAAGTATTGGCATTTTTAGGCCCGAATGGGGCAGGAAAAACAACCAGTATTAAAATGATGGCTGGGTTGGTTAAACCCGATGCTGGTTGGACTAAAATAGCAGGAATAGACCCCCATTGCAACCCAGCAGCACTTAAAAATTTGGGTGCGGTACTTGAAGGAAATAGAAACGTCTATTGGCGACTTACTCCCGAAGAAAATTTAGCTTATTTTGGTGTCTTAAAAGGACTTACTCATCGTCAAGCCATAAAGTCGGCTAAAATACTTTTAAAAAGATTCCGATTGCAGCATAAAAGACATTCTCCAGTACAACAACTTTCGCGAGGAATGCAGCAAAAATTAGCCTTTGCAGTCGCTTTAATTCACCAACCAAAATTATTATTATTAGACGAACCAACTTTAGGTTTGGATGTGGAAGCAACTGAAGATATTAAGGTATTAATTCGCGAAATAGCTGCATCTGGTTGCGCTATTTTATTAACTACCCATCAATTAGATATCGCCGAAAAAATTGCCGATCGCGTTGCCATAATTCAACAAGGAGAAATATTAACGGAATTACCTACTATCGAACTGATTAAAAAGTTTTCTAGCTCGACATATAAAATTGAAATGGAAACTGCATTAGATCGATCGCGGTTAGAAAAATTAAAAAGAATGAAGGTAAAAATTGCCAATGAGAAAATTATCTATGTAGAAGATTTAGATTTACTGTATTTAATTTTAGATCTGCTGAAACCGTTGCCTTTAAAGTCAGTCAAAAAAACCGAATCAGATCTAACTCAAATATTTTTAAAACTGGTAAAAGAAAAAACAAATTCAGTAACGATCGAGCGTCAGCCAGTTTTGTAATTTTAAATCGATTTATTTTCAATAATTGCAGTAAATATAACCAATTCAATCTTTTTTATGTTAGGACTTTTTTTGGCAGAATTACGCCGCAGCTGGATTTTATTTCGTCGTTACTTACTCGAGTCGATCGGAAAAATATTCATTTCGACTTGCTTCTTTTACGCACTTTTTTTAAGTGCCAGCTATATTGGCGGATCGAGTTTTCAATTAGGAGATAGATTAGATTCGATCGTAATTGGTTACGTACTTTTGAATTTAATAACTTTCGTTCTCGCTAATATTGCCGGAAGATTGCAGTATGAAGCCAGTACCGGAACTTTAGAACAATTGTTTCTCTCTCGCTACGGTGCTGTTAAAGTATTTTTAATGCGAGCTTTTGCAGATTTGACTATAGAATTAATTACAATTTTCACCATTCTGACAATTATTATTTTTCTTACTGGTAGCCGTCTCAATTTTCCTCCAGAATTATTTTTACCTTTTATTTCAGTAATTTTGGGTGCTTACGGTTTTGCTTTTATTATGGGAGCTATTTCTCTATTATTTAAAAGGGTTCAACAAATTTTATCGATCGTCCAATTTCCCCTCTTATTTCTCTTAATAACTCCTACCGAAACTTGGACGGGAAATGCCAAAGTTTTAACTCAATTATTACCGATGACTGTTGGGGCTGGTTTGTTACGAGATTTGATGGCACGAGGTCAAGCTTTGAATCTGACAAAATTGGCGATCGCTTTTGTTAATGGCGGTTTATATTTTTGTTTGGGTTTGTTTCTTTTTAAAATTGCCGAACGGGAAGCAAAACGCAGAGGTATTTTGAGCGGTTATTGAAGTTAAAGATGTTATTAAAGCTGCCGATTTTTTTCAAAAATTCTATAAATTCCAGTCAATTTTAGGAAGAAAATAAATAGTCGCGATCGCTATTTTTAGCTTGTTTGGAAATTGAAGGAAAAAATTTAGTAAAGACCCATTTATGGTCGCGAGGTATTTTTGGAGATCGAGCGATTGAGGAAATTTGTTGCATCTTCTACAGGTAAAGGTCGACTGAATAAATAACCTTGGACATCTTCACATTTAAGATCTTGCAATAGCTCGAGTTGTCCTGGGGTTTCTACACCTTCAGCTACAACTCTTAGGTTCAAACCGTATCCTAGAGAAATTACAGCCCTTAAAATAGCAGTATCTCTAGGATCTTTTCCTAATCCGCGCACGAAAGCGCGATCGATTTTGATACTATCGAAAGGAAAATCTTTTAAATAACTTAAAGAAGAATAGCCAGTGCCAAAATCATCCATAGAAAGATAAACCCCGATAGCTTGTAAATCTCTCATTGCAATAGTGGCTAAATCGCGATCGCTCATAATCGTACTCTCGGTAATTTCTAGTTCTAGAAATTCCGGCTGTAATTCGGTGGTTGCTAAAATTTGATTGACCATTGGCACTAAGTCCTGCTGTTGAAACTGTTTGCAAGATATATTTACGGCAACCTTAATTTTTGGCAGTCCAGCATCTTGCCAAGCTTTATTTTGAGCGCAAGCAGTTCGCAAAACCCACTCACCGATCGGAACTATTAAGCCATTTTCTTCCATCAAAGGAATGAATTGTCCGGGAGAAATTACTCCCAACTTGGGATGTTTCCATCTCATTAAAGCTTCCATGCCAACAATTTCGCCGGTTTTAGCGTTTATTTGGGGTTGGTAGTGGAGTGCAAATTCTTGACGATCTAAAGCTTCGTGCAAAGCATTGTCTAGCTTCAATAAGTAGCTAGCTTTAGAATCGATTTTTTTATTATAAAATTGATAAGTATTTTTCCCCTTTGCTTTGGCTTTATTTAGAGCAGAATCGGCATTTTTTAAGAGAGTGATACCATCTTCGCCGCGATCGGGATACACAGCAATCCCCATGGTAGTTTTAATATACATGGAGTGATTCTGTATTTTGAAAGGTTCTTTTAAAGAATCGAAAATTCTCTGGACAATCTTAACCAAATCCTCTTCACTATTAATTTTCGGGAAAAGCATTGTAAACTCGTCTCCTCCCCATCTAGCTACGGTATCTATTTCTCGCAAACAGCCTTTTAACCTTTCAGCGAAATCTTGCAGGATTCGATCGCCAACTTCGTGACTCAAACTATCGTTAATTTTCTTGAAGCGATCGAGATCTAAAAATACCACTCCCACCAAGCTGCGATTTTTTTTAGCATCCTCGATCGCTCGATCGAGGCGATGATTGAATAGCCTGCGATTGGGTAAATTAGTGAGGGGATCGTGAAAAGCTTGATGTTCTAAATTGCGGTAAAGACGAGCATTTTCAATCGAAATAGAGACTTGAGCGGTTAAAACATTAAGTAATTTTAATCTTTTTTGTGTAAAAGCTCCTTCGACTAAGCGATTTTCTAAATAAATAATCCCTCTTAATTGATTTTGAGAAATTAGGGGAAAGCTTAAAATAGATTTTGGTTGGTGAAGGAGAATATAAGGATCGTTACTAAATAGTTGTCTAGTCTTAGGATCGTCGAAAATTAAAGTTTCTTTAGTTCTTTGAACGTATTGAATTAAGGAACGGGGCCAATCTGAATTTTCACAAACAGTATCTTCACAAAGAACGATCTTTTTGTTATCGTCAATGACAGCTTCAGCAGCTAAAACCATAGCATTATCTTGTTGTAAGAACAACATTCCTTTTTGCCCGCCAGCATTTTCCATCAAAATATGCATTAATTTTGAAACCAATCGATCGAGAACGATTTCTGAGGCAATAGCTTGAGATGCTTTGAGAACTGTGGTTAAATCTAACATTTGTAAATTTCCACTTCTAATCGATCTGGTGCGATCTTCTATTTCGATCGCATTTGTTTGCGAAGCATTAATTTTATTTAAAATTTGAGGATATCTTTTTTCTAGGTCTTTAACTTTTGCTACAGCACCCCAATAACCATATCCATAATAAGCGTTCATTAAATGGTCGATCGCTTTATTATCTCGCTCCAATGAGAGATAAAATTCTGCAAATAGTTCGTTTGCTAGTGCTTCTTCTTGAATATATTTAGCTGCGTTTGCTGCTTTAATTGCTTTGTAATAGTACTGAATGGCTTTTTGATTTTCTCCTAAAACTCTTGCTTTTTCTGCTTCTACCAACTGATATTTATGTAGATAATTATCCGGGCAATGTTTTGCCCAGTGGTTCATTTTTTTCTGCAAAGCTGCTACTTTTTTAAGATATTTTCTTCTTTCTTGTTTAGAAACATGAGGATATTGAGCCAAAAGTGATAGAGAATAGTAGAAATGATGCAGGGGAATATAAGCACTGCCGAGCGACCCTTCGGAATATTTTTCTGCTAAAGCAGCGTTATCTAGAGACACATTGTAGTCTTTAAATAAGTAACAAAGAAGCGATTTAGCTAAATAAGTTGCAAAAATTGCTTGATTATCTTCAACTTTGACTAACAAAGGTAACTTAGTCTCTTCATTAAATAATTTGCCAATTAATTGAGAATTATTTTTCGAATAAGCCAGTAGATTTAAGACCAATTGACCCCATACTTTAGCATGATTAATTTGAACTTCTTGCTTGTATTTCTCCATCAATTTAATATATTCAACTTGCTTATTAATCGCACCAGGGAGTGGCTCTCCGCTTAAAAATAAATAGCCACAGTATTGAGTCGCACAATAACAAGCATCCTCTATATTTCCAGTTTCTAAACCACTTTGAACACCTTCAACTAATGGTTCGATAGTTTCTTTGATATGTTCTTTCCAATGATTAATAAAAGTGTTACGCACTAAATAAATTTTAGATTTGAGCGATCTGAGATTTAATTGTTCTAAAATAGATAGAGCAATTTGACCGTATCTGTATCCAGAATTAATATCACCTAAAATTGCACAGTTAATAATACCATAACCGTTATAACAAATAGCAGACTCTGGTGAATTTCCATATTTAAAAGAAAGATTCAGCATTTTAAAGATAATCAAAGGGAAAAGATTCGGCATCGCTACAAAAGCAGCAGGAATTAAAGCTGTTAGAATTCTCATAGCGGCTATTTTATAGGGATCGCTCATTTTTGGTAGCTCAGCTAAATCTTCGATCGACCTATTTCCTTGGGTTAATTTTGTTTTGATTAAACCCAATATTATTCTCAGTTGATTAGGTTTTTTAGGAAGAGATATTCCTAATTGTTCTAAGACAAATAAAGCAAGATCGATCGCCAGTTTCATCTGACTTTGAGCTATATAATATTGAATTTGTGTTTCGTAGATTGTAACTTTTTCCAGTAAATTATTAGATTTTTCCAGAACTATATCGCTCAGGTTTTCTGCTCGATCGAAGTTCGCATTTAAATATTCTACTTCTGCGGTTTCTGTATGAAGAGCTAAACTTAGATCGTAATTTTTTTGCCAGCTATCAACTTCTAAAAGTTCTAAACCTACATTTAAATATTCGCAAGCTGCTTGATAGGCCGATGCTGTTTTCGCTTTTTTGCCAGCAGTTAGATTTAGTTCTGTTAAAATATCTAATTCCGCGCGCTCGACAATTAATTCTCTACTAATGTTTAATTGATTTACTAAATTGAAGATGTTTGCTTCCCTGGCTTCTGCGGAAATATTTTTTAGTAAAAGTCGCCCAATTTTTAGGTGAGTTTCTTTTTTTTCTAAATCTGGAATTAAACAATAAGCTGCTTGTTGAACTCGATCGTGTAGAAATTTATAGCTAACATCTAAAGATCGATCTTTTAATGTTTCAGAACCAAATAGTAAGGGGATTTTATACCGATCGCTCAGAGGAAGAATCAAGCCATTTTGAAGTGCCGGCCATAAATATGTCGCTGTTTCAGATTGAGATTTTTCGTTAATAATTGCTAGAGTATTTAAATCAAATTTATATCCGATACAAGCTGCTAGTTTTAATAATTTTTGAGATTCTAAAGACAATTTTTTTAGGTTTGCAGCGATTAATTCAACCACATTGCGATCGGTAATACCAACGGCTAAGATATGTTGAATGTCCCACTCCCAACAACCGCTATTATAATTAAAAGTTAATAAATTTTCTGAATATAACGTTTGCAGGAGGGTATTTATAAAGAAAGGGTTGCCACCAGTTTTAGCAAATACTAATTCTGCTAAA
Source organism: uncultured bacterium (assembly GCA_964458305.1). Lineage (GTDB taxonomy): Bacteria > Cyanobacteriota > Cyanobacteriia > Cyanobacteriales > JASJDA01 > JASJDA01. Next base: position 34,116 of record CAYWIH010000013.1, read on the forward strand.
TCTGAATAACTTTCAAGAGGACAATCTTTATTACACTGAAAAGTATCGCTAATTAATTCAAGAATACAATCTAGATTTAATGGCTGGAGATTTATACTATTAATAATTACGCCTTCTTCTTGAATTGTATCTATAGTTTTTATCAAAGGATGAGTTGGGTTAACTTCATTATCCCGATAAGCTCCGATGATTAAAAGAGATTCAATTTCTTCTTCTGTAGCTAAGAGATTAATTAATTTTAAAGAGGCTAAATCTGCCCATTGTAGATCGTCTAAAAATAAGACTAAAGGATGTTCTTTAGCAGCAAAAACCCGGACAAATTTTTTAAATACTCGATTAAAACGATTTTGAGATTCGTTCGGCCCTAATTCAGGAACGGGTGGTTGCGAGCCTATAATTAAGTTAATTTCGGGAATTACTTCGGCGATAACAGCACCATTTTCACCGAGATTAGATTTTAATTTTTCTTGCCATTTAGCTATACGATCGGGCGATTCTGTTAATATTTTTTGGATTAATGATTTACAGGCTTCAACTATTGCTTTGTAAGGGATATTTTTTTGAAGTAGATCGAATTTACCCGAAACAAAATATCCTTTTCGTTTAACAATTGGTTTATGAATTTCATTAATTACAGAAGTTTTCCCAATACCGGAATAACCGCTTACTAAAACTATCTCATTATTGCCAGAACTAACTCGATCGAATGCTGAAAGTAAGTTAGCAATCTCTTTAGATCTGCCGTAAAGTTTTTCTGGAATAAGAAATTGTCCGCATCGATCGGTTTCTGCTGGTGAAAATGGCTCTATTTTTCCAGTATTTAATAGTCGATCTAAGCATTTTTCTAAGTCTGCTTTTAATCCAGAAGCACTTTGATATCTATGTTCGGCATTTTTTTCCAGCAACTTCATAACAATATCTGAAACTACTTGAGGAATTTCTGGATTGATTTGCTGGGGTGAAATTGGAGTTACAGCAATATGAGAGTGAATTAGTTCTAATGGGTCGTTAACTTGAAAAGGTAACTGACCTGTTAACATTTCATATAAAGTAATTCCAAAAGAATAAAAGTCGCTGCGATAGTCGATCGCTCGATTCATTCGTCCGGTTTGTTCTGGCGCAATATAGCCTAAAGTTCCGGTTAAAGAGTTAATATCATCATCTAAATCTTTAAATACATTTGTTTCTTTTGTTAGTTGAGTAGCTAAACCAAAATCTGTAAGTTTGACTTGAAGAGTTTGAGGATTAATGATGATATTTGATGCTTTAATATCTTTATGAATTATTTGATTTTGATAGAGTTCTTCGAGGATTGAAGCTAATTTAATTCCAATCTCTAAAACTTCTTTTAGTTTGAGTTTTTTTGTTTTAATCAATCGATCTAAAGATTGTCCGCCAAAATCTTCTAAGATCAGAGCAACATTATTGCCATCTCTTTCTAAGTCATATACTTTGATAATGTTATCTGAATTAATATTTTTGACAATATTGTATTCGTGAAGTAAGCTTGCTGTTTCTTCGATTAAAGGATAATCTTTTCTTAATGTTTTGATAATTACTGAGGTTGAATCCGATTTGCGAATAGCGCGATAAATAACTCGATCGGGGTGTAATTTAATTTCTGCTTTAATTAGATATCTGGAACTAAGATTCATAAAAAAATGCCAATATTTTGAATTGAGATTAATACGAAGATGCCAATAAATGGGATCTATCTTTTAATGACTTTAGTTTGTCGTTTAGATTCCTTATTCAATTATCAACTAAGCTTTGCAAATTGTCCGATCGTCAAATTGCTGAAAATCATATGTAGTAAGTACGAAAAAAATATTTTTGTACTTAAGTGAATCGATCTGTTAAGGTTAAGATTTGTATTTTTAAAAGACGATCTATTTATTTTCGAGGGGCACAAAAAATCAAAAATAATCTTGATGGGGCCATCGGATCTGTCAAAGCGGATACAGATCTTCTAGCTAGACCGGCCGAGCGACCAATACCAATTTTTTTTATTGGCTAGAAATTGGTGTTAAGAGTAGGAGTTATTTATAGATATCGTCAATTTCAAGCTTTTTATCGTTAATTACAAACATAAAAAAAACGATTATGAAATATTAAACAGAAACAATATTAGACAGAGACAAAAGTTATTTTAAAATTTTGAGAATTAAGCAAAATAAAAACAAATTGAATACCAAATATAAAGCTGCCCGAATAACTTAAGAGCAGCCTTATATTTTGTTTAATTGTCTTCCCTATTTTTGAGGTAATAAAAAACTTACTAGGGATTTAGAAATATTTGAGAGTTTATCTTGGAGAAGGATTGAATTGTCTGAAACTTGATTCGATTGTAAAAATAAGTACAGCGATAAAGTAGCCAAGATAGCTAAAAATAATCTTTGAAACATCTTCTCACACACCCGGAAATTTTATATCGCTGATTTGCTGAAATTCAAATAGCGATCGCGCAACAAACTATAAACAGTAACAAGTTTAATACATTATTTGTAAAAACTGTAAGGCCAAAGAAGCAACGGAGCTAAAAATTCTGCCTATCTTACTATCACCTGGTGGTTTTTTGTTAGCAACTTCGCGAGCTAATTTCATATTTGCGATAAAATTATTTGCAGCAGTTTCTCCTGGTTCGTTATTTTGAGCTGAAAATAAAACAGCAGCTTTTTGAGCGTCTATTTTCGCCTCCGACTCATCACCCAAACGATATAAAGTAAGAGCGCGAGCTAAATAAGCAGGAGCGTATTCAGCATCCGAGGCGATCGCCCGATTAAAATGTTCCATCGCGGCCACAAAATTAGTTTTTCGAGCTTCATTAATCCCCCATTGGTGGAATTGTTGAGCAGTACCCGCATCGTTAGGAATTGCGATCGCGCCATCTACTCTAGCGTATTCTAAATTAGTATTAGTGATATCGGCATTATTAAGATAAGCTGTACGAAGATCTGTATTATTAAAAATAGCACCGGACAGATTTGCCCCCGATAGGTTAGCACCGTAAAGAGAAGTTCCGCTCAGGTTAGCACCGCTTAAATCTGCACCTGTTAAATTGGCTCGAGATAAGTTAGCATTGCTTAAATTAGCTCCGGCTAAGTTAGCACCGGATAGATCTGCCATAACTAAACCAGTTCCGCTTAAATTGCATTGCTGGCATTGTTTTGTTGCTAACAGTTGATTGGTATGTTGCAAATTTTCTGAGAATGCCGGAGAAGATAAACTAAGCAAACTCAGCAAGGTGGTGGAAATAAAGATATTCAGTTTCATATTGTTTTCTAGGAAACTTTAATTGCAGCCGAATGAAAAATTCCGATTGCTTTTTATCTTTTCAGAATTAACCCAATTTTTCTAATAACTTTTTTAAACAGGTATCGACTGTTATTCTTTTTAACTACATCGTTACTCGGCAGTACGTTTTTTTTTTACAATTAAAATAGTTAAGAGGAACAAAAAAATGACAGCTAAAGTAGAAATTTATACTTGGAGTACTTGCCCTTTCTGTATTCGCGCGAAAGCTTTATTAGATAGAAAACAGGTTAATTATACTGAATATTGTATTGATGGAGACAGCGATGCCAGAGAAAAAATGACCGATCGAGCCAATGGCAGATCTAGCTTACCGCAAATTTTTATTAACGATCGCCATATTGGTGGTTGTGACGACCTTCACGAATTAGAATTTGCAGGAGAATTAGATCCTCTACTGCAAAATAATGCTGCTTAGAAAGCTTTAATTGCTTTGTTAGCAAGGCCTGGGGAGTTGGGGATCTTTTAGTAGGATGGCATTGGGAGCGTGGGAGCATCGGGACAAGAGTAGGCTTTTATGAATTGAAATTACTCTGTCAAAAATAATAACTCAGAAGATTTAATTTTAAACAAAATCTGCCGTCCCTGCTCCTCCCTCTTCTCGGACTGACTCGGTCTTCTTAAAGTGCAGAAGAAGGTTTAATATAATTTAGGCAATAAATAAAAAAATAGAGCGTGAAATTCGCATTTATTATCGACCCCATTTCCAAACTAGATCCAGGACACGACACTAGTGTAGCTTTAATGGAAGCTGCATTGGCTAAAGGTCATCAAGTTTGGATAACAGAAATAGATCGATTGAGTATCATCGCAGGGAAAGCATGGGCTACCCTAGAACCAGTCAAACTCGAACCAGTAAAATTAGCAAACGGACTTTGGGTTGCTGAAGCTAATTGGTACGAAGTAGGAGATGGAATTTTAAAACCTTTAGAAGAGATGGATGCGGTCTTTATGCGCGTCGATCCTCCCGTTAATGTTTCTTATCTTTACGCTACTTACATTCTCGATTTAATCGATTCGAAAAAAACTCTAGTAATTAATTCTCCCGATGGCTTGCGTAAGGCTAACGAAAAAGTCTATGCATTGCAATTTCAATCTGTCATTCCCGAAACCATTGTCTCTCAAGATAAATCGGTAATTCGTAAATTTGTCGATCGAAGAAAAGCAGCAGTATTAAAACCTTTAGGGGGAAAAGGTGGTGAAGGGATTTTATTTCTAGAAGAAGGCGATCGCAATTTTAATTCTTTAATTGAGATTAGTACCAAACAGGGCCGAGAACCAGTGATGGTGCAAACTTATTTACCCGAAGCCAAACAGGGAGACAAACGGGTTATTTTGCTAAATGGCGAGCCGATCGGGGCTGTGAATAGAATTCCTACCGGGGCGGAGTTTCGCGGTAATATGGCGGTTGGCGGCAGGGTAGAAGCGGTAGAAATAACCGATCGCGATCGAGAAATTAGTGCGACTTTAGGCCCTAAGTTACGAGCAGATGGTTTATACTTTGTCGGTATCGATATAATTGGCGGCTATTTGACTGAAGTAAATGTTACTAGTCCTACAGGTATTCGCGAGATCGATCGGCTTAGTAATTGTAATCTTGGCAAACAAGTAATTGAATGGTTAGAAACAAAACAGAAATAACAAAATTATGAATGCTCTTTCAATTCCCACTTGGATAGTTCATATTTCCAGCGTTATCGAATGGATTGGGGCGATTTGGTTTGTTTGGCTTTATGCAGAAGTGACCAAAAATACTTATTGGTACGCTTTATCTTGGGCGATGTTACCAGCTTTAGTTAGTGCGATGTGTGCTTGTACTTGGCATTTTTTTGATAATGCCGAATCTTTAGAATGGTTGGTAACTTTACAAGCTTTGATGACAGTAATAGGTAATACTACCCTTTGTTTGGCTGCTTGGTGGATTTGGCGATCGGTTCGTTTGGAGAGTAAATCTGATGATTTCTAAAGATACTTTATTTGCTGTTTCTTTATTTCCTTATTTGGGTTTTTTATGGTTTTTAACTCGCTGCGGAAAAACTCCCCGTTTGGCTTTAATTGGCTTTTATTTTTTGTTAGTTTTTGTGGCGATAACTATTCCGGCCGGAATATATGCTCAAGTACATTTTGGTAAGGCTTTAGCTAATGTGGACTGGTTGCACGGTAGCGCGGAATTCTTTTTAACTTTTTCTAATATTTTGGTGATTTTGGGTTTTAGGCAAGCAGTGATCGATCGGCGCAAACAATCTATTTCCAATCAAAAAGATCTTTCCGGTTAAAGGGACTGCTTTAATATTTATGCCGATTATTCTTCATCAAAATCAAGTAGTTTCTCTTTCTCAAAAATATCCTAACATCAAAAAAATTATGTGCGGTTTGGGTTGGGATTTAGGCAAAAAATCTGGGAAAGCTCAATTATACGATTTAGATAGTTATGTAATTTGTTTAAATTCAGCCGGAAAATTGGCCGATCGCAAAAATATTGTCTATTTTAATAATTTAATCCATCCTTCCGGCGCGATCGTCCATCAAGGAGATAATATTACCGGAATAGGAGACGGTGACGATGAAATAATTACGGTCGATCTAACTAAATTACCTCTAGAAATTGCTAGATTTGTTTTTATTATTAATATTTATCGCTGCATCCCTCGCCAGCAAGATTTCAGTCAAATTGAAAATGCTTTCGTGCGTTTAGTAAACTTAAATAACAATCTAGAATTAGCTCGATACGATCTTTCTGGTAAAACCTATCGCGGAATGACTGGGATGGTTTTAGCTGAAATTTATCGCCAAGATAAACAATGGATCATGGAAGCGATCGGCAAGGGTTTTAAAGCTAATCAATTAGATGAAATTATCGCTCGGTTAAACTATCAAGAAGATATATCAAATTAGAAGTCAGTTAGAAACGTACCATGGTACGTTCGTACAGTCAAAATTTCGGCCCGCCTCTGCAATAATTATTTTACGAGTAACAAGCATTTAAATGTTCGATCGATTAAATAAATATAAAATTATTGAAACGATTGAAGTTTTAAAAACTCGTTACCCGTGACTTGTTTTTTGCTTTAAATTAGGATTTTACTGTTTCTTTTGCCAAGAATTTTTCTAATTCTGTTAAAGCATCAGCATCTACTTTAGTTTGCATCGGACAGAATTTCGGCCCGCACATAGAGCAGAATTCGGCAGTTTTGTAAATATCTGCGGGTAAAGTTTCGTCATGATATTCCCTAGCGCGATCGGGATCTAAAGCTAGCTCGAATTGCTTGTTCCAATCGAAGTTATAACGGGCTTTAGACAGCTCGTCGTCTCGATCTCTAGCTCCTGGTCGGTGACGGGCGATATCGGCGGCGTGAGCGGCAATTTTATAGGCGATCAGACCGTTTCTGACATCCTCTGCATCCGGCAAACCTAAATGTTCTTTCGGAGTTACGTAGCATAACATTGCCGTACCGTGCCAACCTGCGATCGCAGCTCCAATTGCCGAGGTAATATGATCGTATCCTGGAGCAATATCAGTAACTAAAGGCCCTAAAACATAGAAAGGTGCTTCGCTGCACTCTTCCATTTGTTTTCTGACGTTAAATTCGATCTGGTCGATCGGTACGTGGCCGGGGCCTTCTACCATTACTTGTAAGTCATGCTGCCAGGCGCGACGGGTTAAGTTTCCTAAAGTTTTTAATTCTGCTAGTTGGGCTTCGTCCGATGCGTCGTGGGTGCATCCGGGGCGCAAAGAATCCCCTAAACTAAAAGAAACATCGTATTTTTTGAAAATTTCGATAATATCGTCAAAGTGGGTATATAAAGGATTTTGTTTGTGATGGTGCAGCATCCATCTAGCAATAATACCGCCACCGCGAGATACTATACCCGTGAGCCTGGTTCTAACTAAAGGCAAATGTTCGATTAAAATTCCCGCGTGGATAGTCATATAGTCTACCCCTTGCTGGGCGTGTTTTTCGATGATATGTAAAAAATCATCTCCGGTGAGGTTTTCTATTTGACCGTGGACGCTTTCTAAAGCCTGGTATATTGGTACTGTGCCGATCGGTACGGGTGAAGCGTTAATAATTGCGCTACGAATTTCATCTAAATTACCCCCACCTGTAGATAAGTCCATGACTGTATCCGCACCGTATTTTACCGCCAAGTTGAGTTTATCTAATTCTTCTTGGATATTGGACGAGTTAGGAGAAGCACCAATATTGGCATTTACTTTACATTTTGAAGCAATACCGATGCACATCGGTTCTAAATTGGTGTGATTGATATTAGCTGGAATAATTAACCTTCCCCTGGCTACTTCATCCTTAATCAATTCTGCTGGGAGATTTTCACGCTTAGCGACATAATGCATTTCTTCAGTAATTTTACCTTGACGCGCGTAATGCATTTGCGATACGTTTCGATCGCCACTTCGCTTAGCTACCCATTCTGTTCTCATATTTTATTTCCTCGTTTACAGCTTCCCTACGCTGGTATTACCCAGTCTCAGGTTCTAAGGGACTATCTCAGCCTGAATGGTTTCAGACACCCCTAGCCTCTTAAAGAATTCTATCTTAGATTTTTGTCTTTGAGGGGCGATCGCAATTATATACTTCTGCGGCCTTCTTTTCAGGTCACTTTTCTTGTACAAATAATTACTGTATTCTTTTTTTGCTGGTTTTTAATGAATAAGAAGCTTATTTGGTATATCAAGGCCCAGGTTGGTGTTTTACTGTTTCCTTTCGGTTTGTGTTTGTTTGGCGAAGCGTTACAGCGTAGAATAGAGGGCGATCCTTGGTTTTGGTGGGGTACGATCGCTTTAGCTGTCATTAATGCTGGGGTTGGTTTGATGATTGAAAGCGGTTTAATTTCTGGTTTTCCTCGCGATAAGTCGGCTAAGGAGGATTAGGGAGAAGATGGACTCACTAATTGCTACTTAAAACCTTTTTGCCTTTTGCCTTGTTAGTCGATCGCAATATTCATTAATTTGTTATTGTCGATCGGACATTTTTTGTTGCTATATTTCTGATTTTCGCTGCTTTAAATAACTTTAAAAAAAATTGTAGCACTATTGTAGATAATCGCTTTATGATTAAAAGAAAAATAAATAAAAATCTAAATAGCTACTACGATAATGGTACAAGAACTGGCGATCGCAACTCGTAAATTAACTAAACAATTCGAGCGGCATATTGCGGTCAACGAATTAGAATTAGAGGTTAAAAGTGGCGAAGTTTATGGATTGATCGGGCCTAATGGAGCAGGAAAAACCACTTTAATTAGAATGTTAGCAGCAGCAGAAGAGCCGACGGCCGGAGAAATTTATATTTACGGCGATCGACTCAAAAGGGATGATAGTAACCCGAGACTAAAACGAAATATCGGCTATCTCCCGGACGATTTTCCATTATACGACGATTTAACGGTTTGGGATTATTTAGATTATTTTGCGAGATTGTATCGCTTAAAAGCCAAACATCGCCGTCGGAGATTGTATGAAATTTTAGAATTAGTTAATCTAACTACGAAACGAGATAGTTTAATATCGACTCTTTCGCGAGGAATGAAACAGCGTTTGGGTTTGGCGCGCTGTATTATTTACGAACCATTATTATTATTATTAGACGAACCTGTATCGGGTTTAGATCCGATCGCGAGGATGGAATTTAGAAAGATTGTTAAATTCTTACAAGAGTCGGGAATGACTATTTTAATATCTTCTCACGTTCTCAGCGATTTGGCAGAACTTTGTAGTTCGGTGGGAATAATGGAGTTAGGTTATTTAGTAGAAAGTTCTTCTTTAAAAGAATTGTACGATCGTCTGAGCAACCAGCAAATAATTATTTCTAGTTTGAGCGATCGAAAAACTTTAATCGAGGAACTTAAAAATAATTCTTTAGTCAAAGAGTATGAGACTTTACCAGACAATAGTATCCGCGTAAATTTTTCTGGAAATACAGAAGATAGCGCGCAGTTATTGCGAAGTCTGATCGAAGCGGGAATTTCTGTAACAGAATTTCATTGTACTCGTGAAGATTTAGAAACTATTTTCCTCAAACTCGGACACAAACAAGTATCTTAAGAAAGGTCATGTTAACTAAAAATAAAAGGCAACAAAATCCTTTAATGGATGGTATTGGCGATTGTAATCCTCAATTATTTCGCGAAATTAAAGGCAGATTTAAAGGCAGAAATATCGCGATCGCAACGGCAATATCGGCATTATTTCAAACATTTCTTTATTTAACTTACGAAGGTTCTTTACCAACAGCAGAAAGTCGTTATTATGGCGGTAGATATTGTTTAAATTTTTCCTCCGATCGCTATAAAACTTGTGTTGAGGATGCTTTTGGTAATTTAGTAAATTGGCAACTTTGGTGGCTGGATATATTCATTTGGATGAGTATCTTTGCTATTTTTGCTTTACTAATAGCGGGAACTTATTTATTAATAGCCGACTTAGCGAAAGAAAAAAATCGCGGTACTCTCGACTTCATTCGCATGAGTCCACAAACCGCTACTAACATTTTAATCGGCAAAATATTAGGAGTACCGATTTTAATTTATTTTGCGGTAATTCTTGCCTTACCTTTAAATTTATTGGCTGGATTATCTGCTGGCATTCCACTAATTTTAATCTTAGCTTTTTACGGCGTTATCGTTGCTAGTTGTGCATTTTTTTACAGCGCGTCACTGCTTTTAGGCTTAGTAGATTTGGGAATAGGAGGGTTTAAAATTTGGCTGGGAAGTGTTTTAGTTTTTCTATTTCTCTGGTTAATGACAGCGGCTATAATGTCTCCTTACGATAATTCTGGTTGGGGAAATCCTTTTGATTGGTTGGCGTTATTTCATCCTGGTTTTGCGCTATTTTATTTAGTAGATGCTACTTCTTTAAGCAGCAAAGTTGTTAGGGCTTTAAACATCCAACATTTAGAAGAATTACGCTGGTACGGTCAATCTTTGTGGTTAAATCCTTGGACTGGAATCGGATTTTTATTATTTAATTATGGTGCTTGTACTTACTGGATTTGGCAGGGAGTAAAAAGAAGTTTTGATAATCCGATCGGTACGGTTTTTAGCAAAAAACAAAGTTACTTGATTTGCGGAATATTTAGCTTTATTTTAGTTGGTTTCACTGTTTATAGCGAAGCCAATCGATATTCGTTTGAAGCAAATTTTGTTTTATTAGAATTGCTGCTAGTTGGTTTATTTTTAGGGCTGATTGGTGCAATAAGTCCCCAAAGACAAACATTACAAGATTGGGCTAGATACCGCCATCAAAATAGCAACAGACGCAGTTTAATCGAGGATTTAATTTGGGGAGAAAAAAGCCCCTCAACTCTAGCGATCGCTTTTAATATTTTAATTGCTGCAATTTTTGTTTTACCTGGAGCAATAATATCTCCTTTAGGTAAGTATAAAGCAGCAGCATTTTTCGGCTTAATTTTCTTGGCTGCTACGATAATAATTTTAGCTGCGATCGCTCAATTAATTTTGTTCGCGAAAACTCCAAGAAGAGTAATTTTTGCATCGATAACTGTTATTGCTTTGACGATCGCTCCTTTAGCTATTCTTGGTATTTTCAGGATAGATCCTAACGACGCACCCTATTTATATTTCTTTACTATCATTCCGATGGTAGGTGCAGAATATGCGACAAAAGTAACAGTTATTCTCTCTTTATTAGGTCAATGTCTGGCGATCGTTGGATTGAATTTACAAATGACTAAACAACTTAAAAAAGCAGGAGAATCTGAGACTAAAACATTACTATCTAACTAGATTGAAGATGTTTTGTGAGGCTAAATTATCTAGTTTCACGAAACCTTTTTTTAAATTTTACAAATAGTTTTATTTTTATTGTTTTTCGGACTAACAGCAGCTTTAAATCAAGACAGACAAACATTACAAGATTGGTCGAGATATCGTCATCAAAATACAGAAAGATGCAGTTTAATAGAAGATTTAATTTGGGGAGAAAAAAGCCCAGCAACAGTAGCGATCGCGATTAATTTATTAATTATCTTTAGCTACAGTTTAATCTGGATTTTACTATCTGCTTTAGAAGAATACAAACTTTCAATTTGTGTAGGCTTTTTATTGATGATACTAGTTCTTATAAGAATAGCAATTAACTGGCAATTAAATTTATTTAAAATCAATAACAAACAAAAAAAGCTTATCTCGCTATCTAAAAATGTTGGTTTTTGGTTTTTCTTTGGCATACTTTTCTATATGATTTTTGGAGTAGAAGGAAATTGGCTGACTTTATCTTTAATATTACCAGTAGCAGCGATCGTAAATCTTAATGCGTTTACAATTTCGCTGTCAATTTTAATCAATCTAATTGCGATCGCAGTCGGAACTTTACAACTGACTGAAGAATTACAAAAAGCAGGAGAGTCGGAAACAAAAAGATTATTCTCAAGTTAAACAAATATTATTTTGTTCGCATTTTATAGGAATAGCAACTGTAAAAGTAGTTCCACAATTTAGATCGGTATCCACCTTAATAGTTCCACCTTGTAATTCAACACATTTTTTAACTAAAGTTAAACCCAACCCAGAACCAGGAATATTTTTGATATTTTTTCCTCGATAAAAAGGTTCAAACAGTTGAGGTAGATCGGATTTTACAATCCCAATTCCGCAATCTTTAACCATTAAAACTAATTCTTTTGGTTGAGGGTTTAAAATTAAATAAATCGTGCTATTTTTGGGAGAATATTTAACAGCGTTTGTCAGTAAATTTGTCAAAATATAGTTAAATAATTTAGGATTTATAGGAATTAATCGATTTTCTCCTTGATTTATCAAAATAATTTCGCAATCTTTTCTAGGATTTAGTTTGATTTCTTCAAGAATTGACTTGCAAATATTTTCAGGTTTTAATAATTGAATTTCGAGGTTTGAATTTTCGGTTTCAGAGCGATTAATTTTAAGAATATTATCGATAATGTAGGTCATATTTTTGGCAACCAGTTCTAGCTGAAACAATTTTTTTAAAACTTTTTCGTGAGATAACTTTTCAAGATGAGAAATAAGAGATTGAACGATCACCAAGATAGTAGATAAAGGAGTTCTAAATTCATGGGAAGCCATTGCAAAGAAACGCAATTGCATTTGAGAAAGTTCGCGTTGCTTTTCCAATTTTAAAATAGTTTTTTCTTGTTTTTTTTGCTCGGTAATATCAGTAATTATTGCTAAAATTCCATTATATTCTCCGCGTTCGTCAAAAATAGGATTTGTTGAAATAATTACCCACAAATCAGAACCATCTTTGCGAATAAATTTATAATTTTCTTTTTTTGAACCCCCTTTTTTACGAGCTTTTAATAGTTTTTTTGCCTTAATTAAAATAGATTCATCGACAAAATCAAATAAGTGTTTATTTAACATTTCACAAATACTGTAACCCAACATCTCCGCTAGTTGCTGGTTAGCAAAAGTCCCGTATCCACGGCTATCTAAAACCCAAACACCTTCGCTCATAGTATTAATGATACTACGATATTTATCTTCGCTTTCTTTTAGTTTTATAAGATTTTGTTCGAGTCTTACTTGATTCTGTTTTCGTTCGATCGCATAACGAATAGCTTGAATTATTAGCTTTCCATGTGCTTCGTCTTTCAATAAATAATCCTGCGCTCCTTGACGTAAAGCTTTAATAGCAATTTTTTCATCGCTAATACCAGTTAATAGAATAATTGGTAAGCAAGGATTTAATTCTTTAATTGTTAGAAATGTATTGATTCCCTTGCTATCTGGTAAAGTCAGATCTAATAAAACAACATCAAAAAAATTTTGCTTTTGAAGTTTAGAAATCGCTTTGTGCAAATAATCTGCATGAGTTATCTCGAATTTAATAAAATTAGACTTTTTTAATTGTTTTTCTATTAAGAGAGCATCTACAGGATTATCTTCTATTAACAAAATATTAATTTTTTTTGACATTAGGTGTTCTTCAATTTAGCAAGTTCTCGTTATTGATAATACTATAAAATCAATAACAATTTCCATAAACGTTCGATCGCATTGCTAAATTATTTATTTGAACGATTTAAATCTTTAAATGATTTTTAAATCTTTTAAAGACTAACTTATCAGTTAACTTCGTCTTTTTTTTACAAGAGCTAGGGTGATTTTGTATCATAATTGATAGATCGATTTTTAAGTTATTTTTTTTAGACCAAAAATGAAAAAAAATTATAATTTTGAGCGGTAAATGGATTATATTTTTTAATCTCAGTAACAATTTGCAACAAAGACCGATCGGCATATTATATTATTCAGAATCTAAAACTTATGTCTCAAAGATACCTAACAGAAGAAGTAAATAAGTTTAATTTTTTACTTGCTTTAACCGAACAACTCCAGACAGCTAACAATATTAAAGATATTGCAGAATTATCTTTAAATTATTTAGTAGAAGTAATGAAATGTGATTTCGGTGATATCAAAATGATTCAAAGTAAAGACAAAAATATACACACCGAAACGATAATATCTTATTGTTCTGCTAATTTTGTCGCAATTTGCGGTCAGAAAGTAACTGAAGAAATGAAATCATTTCTTGCTCAAAGTATTCCTTACAAACAGGGTGTAATTTGGCAAGTAGTAGAAACAGGAAAACCTTTATTAATTGAAAATTATGCCGAACATCCTAATGCTTTGCCAATATTTTCTCACCCTGGAATAGGAGAAGTTATCTTTTTTCCAATAATAGATTCTCAAGAAAAAACAATTGCGGTATTAACCCTTGAAAATCGTAGTATTCCAGAAATTTCGAAAAAAATACAACCAGATCTGATAGTAGTTGCTTGTCGCATTATTGGTTTATGTTTGGAGAAAATACAATTTAAAGAAAAACTACAATATCTCAATAAAAACTTAGATACATTAATTAAAAAGAGAACTTTAGACCTCGAATCTGCCAATCAAGAATTAGAATCATTTTCTTATTCTTTAGTTCACGATTTACGCGCTCCCGTCAGACATATTCATAGTTTTGTTAAACTGATTGAAAAACGTTTAAAACAAGGCAAGACGATCGAAGATCCTGAAGTAAATGATTATTTTAATATCGTTGAAAACAGCCATAAAAAAATAGAAAAAATTATAGATTCCTTATTAATCTTATCTTCTTTGTCGAAAAAAAGTTTTACAACCGAATTAGTAGATTTCAATAAATTAGTTAAAAATATAATAAATTACCATCAAGAAGAAATCGGAACAGAAAAAAGGCAGATCGAGTGGATAGTTTCTGAATTACCTATTGTTAAAGGAGATCCCAATCTGCTCCAATTATTGTGGCAAAATCTGATTTCAAATGCGGTTAAATTTACTAAAAAATCCGCTCCAGCTCGAATTGTTATTGGTTTTTCTGATGAGATTTTTTATATTAAAGATAATGGGGTGGGCTTTAATATGGCATATCAACACAAATTATTCGAACCTTTAGAAAGACTTCATTCTGAATTTGAATTTTCTGGAACTGGAATTGGCTTGTCGATAGTAAAAAGAATTATCGAGCATCATAATGATAATATTTGGGCTGAAGCTCAAAAAAATGTTGGTGCTACTTTCTTTTTTAAATTAAACAGATCTTCGTGAAATTGAAGGTGGAAGTCGATCGAGCATCATCCAATAATAGCCTACTGTTTGAGCTACCTTTAATAATTGTTCGAAATCTAAAGGTTTAACTATGTAGCTATTGACATTTAATTGATAGCAAGCTTCTAAATCTCGATCGTCTTCAGACGATGTCATGACGACTACTACTAAGTTTTTAGTACGAGGATGATTGCGAATCGCTTCTAAAACTTCAATTCCGCTAATTTTTGGCAATTTCAAGTCTAATAAAACTAATTCAGGTAAAGGAAAAGTTGTTTCCTTATCATCTTTACCGTGGAGATAATCTAAAGCTTCTTCCCCATCTGTCACGCTTGCAATCGGATTGACGAAATTATATTCTTCTAAGGCTAGTTTAATTAATTTCAGTTCGTTTGGGTTATCTTCGACAATCAAAATTTTAGTCGGTTCTACATTCATTTCAAAAAAATATTAAGATATGTAAATTTGCTTAGAAAAGTATAACTAATTTTTTAGCAAAAATTAAAAACTCATGAGAACAAAAAGAATAAAAATTTTGAGGATTTTACAAAAATAAAATTATGGCTTATTTATTTGCCCCAATGGAAATATTTATCGCCATAAAAAAATTGCCCCGATCGGGGCTTATTTTCGAAGTTTCTATTGGAGAGAAAAATATTATTAAATTATTAAGTTTTGGGTTTGCGAGCGATCCAATATTTACTGACAAAATGATTTTCAACTTGGATATTCTCAAAGCCAGCTTGTTCGAGACGTTCGACTAAATTATCCTGAATATAGTTTCTGTAATAAGGTTCGTGGAACATAGCCGGAAAATTCTCCATCATTGTCTCAAATTCAGGATTATCTTCAACCTGCATCGAATCGCAAATTACAAAAATCCCGCCAGGTTTAGTTACTCGAAAAGCTTCATTAATAACTTGCTGACGCGCTTGGGGTGGCAACTCATGAAAAGTAAATACACAAGTTGTTCCATGGAAATGATCGTCTAAATAAGGTAACTCTTCGGCATTCGCTCGAGCTAGTTGGGGTAACTCTCCAGGAATT
Organism: uncultured bacterium; assembly: GCA_964458305.1. GTDB lineage: Bacteria > Cyanobacteriota > Cyanobacteriia > Cyanobacteriales > JASJDA01 > JASJDA01. The sequence continues at coordinate 50,073 of CAYWIH010000013.1, forward strand.
TCTGAAAGTAATTGATTTGCTTTGCGAAGATATGCAGCAGAAAGATCCACACCGTATAAAGATGCTTTTGGTAGGGTAGCGCGAAGGAATTTTAAAGTTCTACCAGTCCCACAAGCCACATCTAAGACCTTAATTTGACTTTGTGGAGTGTTTTCCAATCCGTCTTTTAAGGGAGCTAAAATCCTTCTCCGCATCGCATCAGCAGAACCATTAAATATTATTTCCACCTGCAAATCGTAAAGATTAGCCGACATATCGCTTAAATAGCCGTCGGTTTGGTAGTGGAAGTTTTGTAAATAGTAATTGGGATATCCTTCTTTATCTATGTCTCGAGCAAAAGTTTGAAATTCTTTATTTTGTAGTCTTTGCCAGATTTGGGTTAAATCAAACCAAACTTGTGGATAGTAACGGAAAAAATCTTCCCAAGGATTATCAAAGAGAATATTAACTGGATATACGCCTTTTTGCGCGTCTTGCCAGTCTTTTTCTAAAAGTTGGCTGCGTTTTTCTGCTAGTTTGAGTAAGGTTTCTCGAGTAAGAGGCTTAGTTTTCTTTTCTCTTTCTGGAACAAAAGTAGCAGTCAGTCGATCGCTGATACTTTTGTGACTAGCACCAAAAATACTTTTACTTTGCTGGAAAGTATCGTAAGCAAATTTTGTTATGTCTTCTGGTAAAGCAGGAATGAGGGATTCGAGATTGGGAGTAGATTGCATAATAGCGATCGATATTCGGAATTACTTGTTAGCTCTAATTTGTGTACTTTTGTAAATTCTTTTAATAATTATAGACTTTCCTTAAAGCAAAAAAAAATCCCACGCAGGAAATAACGCGGGATAGACAGGATTTAAACTACTTAAACGTCGTAATAAAGGGAAAATTCGTAAGGATGGGGACGCAAACGCAGGGGGTTAACTTCGTTATCTAACTTGTACTCGATCCAATTTTCGATAAAGTCCTCAGTAAATACGCCAGTATTGGTTAAGAATTTTTGGTCGTTTTTGAGAGCTTCTAAAGCAGCCTCTAAAGATCCAGGAGTAGAAGGAATTTTGCTCAATTCTTCAGGAGAGAGATCGTAAATATCTACGTCCAAAGAATCCCCCGGATCGATTTCGTTCTTAATTCCGTCAATACCAGCGCAAAGCATTGCCGCAAATGCGAGATAGGGATTGCAAGTAGCATCGGGACAACGGAATTCTAAGCGTTTGGCTTTAGGATTGGGGCCCGAAAGAGGAATGCGAATCGAAGCCGATCGATTACCTTGGGAATAAGCTAAGTTTACAGGTGCTTCAAAACCAGGTACTAAACGCTTGTAAGAATTAGTGGTTGGGTTAGTTAAGGCTAATAATGCCGGAGCGTGTTTGAGAATGCCACCGATGTAATTTAAAGCCATTTTACTTAAATTAGCGTAACCATCGCCCCAGAATAAAGGTTCTCCATTTTTCCAGATCGATTGGTGTACGTGCATACCCGATCCGTTATCGTTAAATAACGGTTTCGGCATGAAAGTAATGCTTTTGCCGTATTTTTTGCCGACATTTTTGATTACATATTTATAAGTCATCAAATAGTCAGCAGCATCGATCAGGCTAGCAAAACGGAAACCCAATTCATTTTGACCACCTGTAGCAACTTCATGGTGATGCTTCTCGATCGGTACGCCGCATTCTGCCATAGTTAACAGCATTTCGGTACGCATATCTTGGAGGGTATCTGTCGGAGGAACGGGGAAATAACCCTCTTTATAACGCGGTTTGTAGCCTAAATTTCCCCCAGCTTCTTCTCTACCGGAGTTCCAACGGCCTTCAACGCTATCGACATAGTAATAGCCTTTATTTTCTGTTTGATCGAAGCGAACGTCATCAAAAACAAAGAATTCTGCTTCCGGGCCGAAAAATGCCGTATCGCCGATGCCGCTATTTTTTAAGAAATCTAACGCTCTTTGGGCAATGCTGCGGGGATCTCTACTGTACCATTCTCCGGTGCGAGGTTCTTTGATGCTGCAAATCATGCTCAAAGTTTTTTCTTTCATGAACGGATCGATCCATGCTGTTTTTGGATCTGGTACCATAGCCATGTCAGATTCGTTAATCGCTTTCCAACCCCGAATCGAAGATCCGTCAAAGGGAACTCCATCGGTAAAGGATTCTTCCTCAATTTGATTTTGATAAAAAGAACAGTGTTGCCAGATTCCTGGCATATCGATAAATTTTAGATCTATTATTTTAATGTCCTGGTCTTGAATCATTTTCAAGACTTCTTGAGGAGTTTCTGCCATCTCTTTATCCTTTCTATTTTGCTGGCCAATTTTATAGGTTTGCCAAGCTACCTCACGGGTTTTACGGTATTTTGTAAGGTTTATGCTCTGTTTCTTGAGATAGACAAAAGATTAAGGTCATGATATTTTGACGCGGGACTAAAGAAGCAAGTAGCAAGTAGCAAGTAAAAAGTTTAAAATTGCTCGATTAATTTTAAATAAGCAGAATCAACACTAAACTTTAACTTCTGACTTCCAACTTGGAGCGAAGCGACTTGCTCCCCCGTCTCCTTTAAATTGTTGCAGTTTGTGAATTTTAAGTTAATTTAAATTAAAAAACACATCTCAGATAGGGAGGATATACTCGTTGCTAGTTGCCCTCTGTGGGATGATAAATAAATATATAACATAGCCCCCTCGGCTAATACTTTGCAAAATCAGAAAAAAATTGCTTTGGGAGAAATCTTTAATGCGGGACGCGGTAACAACTCTAATTAGAAACTACGATATTTCTGGTCGTTATTTAGATCGCAATGCGATCGACAATTTAAAAACCTACTTCAATTCTGGTATGGCGAGAATTAAAGCAGCAAAAATTATTAACGCTAATGCTGCAACTCTTGTCAAGGCGGCCGGAACAAAACTTTTTGAAGAAATTCCCGAGTTAATTCGTCCGGGTGGGAATGCTTACACTACTCGTCGTTATTCGGCTTGTTTGCGAGATATGGATTATTATCTCCGTTATGCAAGTTATGCTTTAATCGCAGGAGATACTAACGTTCTCGACGAAAGAGTTCTCCAAGGGTTGCGAGAAACTTATAATTCTCTAGGAGTACCGATCGCCCCTACCGTCAGAGGCATTGAAATTATGAAAGAAATGCTTAAAACTATGGTGGAAAATGAAGGGGTTGACAGTACCGATTTTATTGACGAACCTTTCGATCGCATGAATCGCGAATTGAGCGAAGTGTCTGTATAATTGGCTACTTTTTTGTAAAAAGTAACAAGTAGCGAGTTTTGGGATTATTATTGTTTCTCTAATAGTTTATTAGTCGATTCAATTTTAAACCTGAAGCTCGCTACTCTCCGAATAAATTGGTTTTTAAAATTAATTAACTGAAAAAATAGCTCCTAAGTCTGGGATTTTTCGTAATAATGCGCTTATTTTTTCGATTTAAATACTTAGTTATTTTAGTTTTAGCTATTTTATTAACTGCGATAGCTCCTCAAGTTTTATCTCAAAATTATATTTATTCTCAGACCAATTATGAAGAAGTTGAATTTAGCGATCGGCGTTTGGAAAGAAGAATTAGAAAGGCTCTTAATTTAAATAATTCTGAGCCATTAACCCGCGATCGATTAGCTCGAGTTATAAAATTAGACTTAACTGATATTGTTATATTTAATTTGGATGGAATCGAATCTTTAATTAATTTAAAAGAATTAAAGTTAGATTCAAATAGTCGTAGGAGCGATCCAACACCGATCGGACAATTAACCCATTTAGAAAAATTAATTTTACCAAGGCAAGATATAGAAAATTTAAATTTTTTAACTAGATTAATTGATTTAAGAGAGTTAGATTTATCCAATAATAAAATAACGGATTTGACTTCTTTAGCTGGACTAACTAATTTAAGAAAGCTAGACTTAGATAGCAATCAAATAATAAATATAACCTCTCTTAATAAGTTAACTAATTTAAGAAAATTAGATTTAAGTGGTAATGAAATTAGCGATTTAACTCCCTTACGCACTCTAACTAATTTAAGAGAATTAGATTTAGCAAATAATGAAATTAGCGATTTAACTCCCTTAGCCACTCTAACTAATTTGAGAGAATTAAATTTAATTATCAATAAAATTAACGACTCCACCGGACTAGAAACCCTAATTAACTTAAAAGAACTATTTTTACCATCTAACCAAATAACCAATTTAAAGCCACTAGCAACATTAATTAATTTAGAAGAGCTAACCTTATCCAATAACCAAATTAGCAATGTCACTCGATTAAAAACATTAATTAACTTAAAAAGACTAGAGTTAGAAAATAATCAAATTAACGATTTAACTGGAATAGAAAACTTAACTAATTTGCAACTACTAACTTTATGGTCTAATCAAATAACCGATCTAGAACCCCTATCAAATC
>CAYWIH010000014.1:0-54035 GCA_964458305.1 uncultured bacterium
GCCGGGCAAGCTCCAGCGATCGCGACTTTTTTAACCATTTTTTCAAACAATTTAATTATAAAATTTTTTTTATATTACCTAACTACTTTCAAAAAATCAATATTTTTATTTTTCTGAATTTTCGTGATGATATCTAATATATTGTTTGTAATGAGAATATTCTTGAAAAAGTCTTTTTCGTTCTAATTCTCGTTGTCTGCGCCTTTTACCTGCTCGAGAATTTAACTTAGGAAGAGCCTCGATCGCTGTTGGTTCTGATTCTCCATAAACTACTCTTTCATTGCTTGTATTTAAATTATTATTATTGTTATTTTCGGGCTTAAGATTCGGATTTTCAGGAGATGGGGAATTACAGAGTCCAGATAAATTCATTTTTTCTCCCGATGGCATTATCATGTGACATTCATCGGAACTTTCTGAAGCTAAAATAGGAGAAATTGTTGTCAAAGATACAGACAAACTTATTAAAGCGATCGCCGTTACTTTCATATAAAATTCCCCATCTAAATCCGAAAATATTTTATCAGTTTAAAGCAGATTGAGGAGATTTATTTTTATTAAGTAAATTAAACTGTTCCTTATCGATCCGACCGGCTTGATATAAAGTTCTGGTAATTTGAGAAATAGTTAGCACCGAAAGAGGTTGATAGCCATTTTTGCGAAGTCGATCTTTAGCACCTTCTTCGCTATCGATAAAGACAACAATATCCTCTACTATTAAACCAGCACTTTTAATTTTTTCTGCCCCTTCGATCGCGCTATTTCCAGTAATTAAAATATCATCTACTACTACTACCTTTTCCCCTCGATTAAAATTACCTTCAATTAAACGACGAGTACCGTGGGCTTTAACTTCCTTGCGGGGGAAAATCATGGGAAAATTAAGATCTAAAGCCAAACCAGTAGCAGTTGGTAAAGAACCGTAAGGAATACCAGCAATGCGATCGAATCTCAAGGTTTTGAGAATGTCGCTATAAGCACTTAAAACGCGGTGAAAAACTTGCGGGTTAGAAATAATTTTACGCAGATCGATATAATGAGACGAAGCTTGTCCAGAAGCTTGGATATATTCGCCAAAAAGAATACAATCTATATCGAAAAGTTGTAAAATTAAATCCTGATAGGGATGATTTTCCAACAAACAAACATCCGGCATCCACAAATCGCAACTAGAACCTTTTTCTCTAACTTGGTTTCTAACTACATTTACTTCTTCTTTTAAAATATTAATTTTTTCCCGAGGATTTTCAGTAGCTAAAAAATCGATCGGAACGGGAATTAATAAACCATCACCATTTTTATTTAAACCCGATCGCAAAATTGCATCTAAATTACTCCCTTTACCCCAAATACTTCTAGTCAAAATAGTTCTTTCTGGGGCGATCGAACGAATTTTATTCAATACTTCAGCAGAAGTAGTTCCTACTTCTAAATATAATTGTTCTGGAGTTCCCCAATTTCTAGCCTCTTTTACCAGTTGTAAATAAAAAGGATTTTCTTGGTGAGGGTATTCTTGTATTTTCACTCCTCCTTGATTGGCACTGCGACAGAGAATAAATACAGCCTTATCGGGATAAACTAAAAAAGGAACGGCATTATCCTGTCCGAGATAAGGACTTAAAGTAACTGCATCTACTTGCCAATCTTCAAAAATAGTGCGCGCAAAAATAGTGCTAGTATTGAGATCTCCGTGTTTTGCGTCTAAAATAACCGGAATACGATCGCCAATAGCTTTAATTACTTTCTCGAGCAAAATAAGTCCTCGATCGCCCAAAGCCAGATAAAAGCCTAAATTCACTTTATAAGCGCAAACTAAGTCCGAAGTTCGTTCGATCGCTAATTCCAACCAATCAGCAACAACAACATTCCAATCTTGTTTCTGCTTGAGATCGCACTTTTGTGGTAATAATTCAGGATTGGGATTGAGACTGAGAACCAATAAACTTTGATTCTGCCCGATCGCCCCGCTTAATTTCTCGCAAAAACTCATCATTTATTTTTTTGACCTTATCTTACAAATAATTGTGTTTGTCTACACAAATTATTTTGCAATATTTTTTAAAAATTTTTTAAAAGAATTAATATTACAACCCAACTCCCTCCCTCGTCTCGATCTACAAAATAAGCTCAATTCTCACCCATCAGCTAAATGTATAACAATTTATTGAATCTTTCTTGTTGCTTTTGAAAAAGAGTATAAGCCCGTTGCAGGGAGAAAAAAAATTAAGAATTGAGATAAATAATATAATGAATTGAGAGTCTCAAAAAAAAACGATCGAGTTTTAGCTGCGCTAATCTATTTTTTAAACTTAATCTATGTTCTCTCAAAGAATATTATTTCCCAGAAAAATTAGCAATCAAATCAATTTATTAATTTTATCCTCGCTAATGTGGTTAGGATCGACTTTGGCAGCTACAGCAAATACAGATAAAATTATTCACAACGAAGAGAACGACCGCCAAAAAATATTAATAGCCGTGTCCCAAGAAAAGAAAGACGATCGCGATCGAGAAAGTCTCGATCCTCTCAACAGTCCCCACCCCGTACCCTGGGAATGGATCCTCAATTCCTATTCAGAATTTATTTCAGAAGGGGGTTCTCAATTACGTTACTATCGCAGCGATTCTATTTTATCTCCCGACGGTAAATATGCAGCATACAGCCGCATCAAACTAAAATTAGACAGCGAACTGTTTCTAAGTAGATGCGACAGTACCATCTTTATCGAGAACCTAGAAACTGGAGACCTCAAAAAAATCCCATCTGAATCTTTAGGCGATCGCAGCGAACCAACCGCAGAAAGACCCGGAGAAATAGCAATTTTAATGCCTATTTCTTGGTCGGAAACCGGCGATCGCCTCTTATCGCGCCTTTTTGCAGGTTACTTCAGCACCACCGACGTTTCAGACTGGGGCGTTATTTGGGACAAAAATAGCGATGGAATTGTTACCCTCTCTCCCGACCCAGATTCCCATACTCACGCAGTTTTACTAGGTTGGAGTCAAAACAACCCCGAGCAAATTTTATTTCGAGCTGGGATCTTAGGTCAAGAAATATGGGGGATTTGGTCGGTGCAAATAGATGGTAAAAGCATTTTAGCCAACGGCGATCGAGCGATCGTTTATCGCAGCGAGTAAATCTAGAAACAAGCTTAACAAACAAGCAAATCAGCCGATCGAACATCAAAACTTGAAATAGTTAGTACTGTTTTAAAATACACTTATGGCTTATCTATGGTTTAAAGCGTTTCATTTAGTTGGGATAGTCGTTTGGTTTGCAGGACTGTTCTATTTAGTTCGCTTGTTTGTCTATCACGCTGAAGCAAGGGAACAACCATCTCCAGCTCGAGAAATTCTGGAAAATCAATACGAATTGATGGAAAAACGCCTTTACAATATTATTACCACTCCCGGAATGATTGTCACAGTGGTGATGGCGATCGGCTTGATTTATACCGAACCGGAAATCTTAAAATCCGGTTGGTTGCACGCCAAACTAGCATTAGTTCTTTTATTAATCGGCTACCATCACTATTGCGGACGAATCATGAAACGATTGGCTAAAGGCGAATGTCAATGGAGCGGCCAGCAATTTAGAGCTTTAAACGAAGCACCTACGGTATTACTAGTCGCGATCGTGCTTTTAGCCGTATTTAAAAATAATTTACCACTCGATATTACTACCTGGCTAATTTTTGGTTTAGTCATACTCATGGCTGCCTCAATTCAGTTATACGCCAAAAAACGCCGCCAAGATCGCGAAAAATTAGCCCGAGAACAATTAAACCAAGAATCAGCTTAGTTAAGTAACGAGTAACGAGGAAAAACGATTAATAATCTTTGTTTTAGTATTAACATACTTGCTACTCGCTACTTGCTACTCCTCGTTTTACTTACCTAAATACCTACTGGCTAAAATCATCGCATCGGCAACATCGACATCCCCATCACCATCTGCATCTAAAAAGCTACTGAGGACGGGATTTCCGGCAATATTTCCCGTCTTGCTGCCAGTTTTAAGAAAATTTAAGACTAAAGGCACTAAAGTCGGTAATAGCCCCTGTATTAATTGAGGGTTCAAGCCAGTTTTTTTGGTAATTTGTTGGGTCATCTCCAATACTTGCGGAGTAGTGAACAGGGCTTGTAATACTTGAGGATTCGGATTAGTACCAGCATAGCGATCGATAACTTTTTCTACCTCTTCTTCGCCATCAAGATCTCGTTTGCTTTGCAAAGCAGAACGGGTAAAATTTCCTACAATTGACATTGCCGATTGCATAGTATCGGAATTGGCTTGATTTGAAGATGTTAATTGTTGTACTGTGTTAAGAATACTAGATAATTGGCTCGAACTAGCTTGCTGTTCGGGATTTTCGATCGCGCTGAGAATTTTATTGAACAAACTCATAATTCTTTAATTATATTACATTACTACCTTAATTTTTACATTTTTATCACTTGCTTACAATCGATTTAAAACAAATTAAAAAATATTTTCCCTCGCAGTACAATCGTTTATTTCTTGATTTTCAATCCGCCAAAGAAGATCGATAACTTTTGTAAATAAACGGAACAATCATCTTGTTCTGCCTATCTTTTCGGATCGAGTTAATAAATTAGCTTTATTTATCTATAGAGGCAAAAAATATAAATAAATAAATCTGGCTTTTCCTTCCTCGATCGTGTAATCATAATTTAAGCTACAGATAATAAGAGCTTAATTTGAAAAAAACAATTTTAACAACCAAATTAGTTGTTACGACAAAAAGATAAAGAGATTGGGGTAATAATTTATGAAAATTTTAGTCGTTGAAGATGATATTAGTAATGCTGAATTGCTAGAACAATTACTCAAAGACAATCATTATGTTGTCGATGTAGCCCATGATGGTCGCTCTGGATTAGAATTTATTGAAATTTACGATTACGATCTGCTGGTAGTAGATGTGATGTTACCAGAAATTGACGGGATTAGCCTCTGTCATCAGGCACGCAAAAAAGGATATTACAATCCGATTTTACTTTTAACTGCCGTCTACTCGATCGATTTTCGCGTCAAAGGACTCGATTCGGGAGCGGACGACTACCTCACCAAGCCCTATAATTTAGACGAGCTACTAGCGAGAATTCGCGCTTTATTGAGACGAGGAGACACTCGATCGCCTTCGACAATAGAATGGGGAGATATCGCATTGAACCCGAGTACTTACGAAGCTACTTACAAACAACAGACTTTAAACCTCACTCCCAAAGAATATCGCCTCTTAGAATTGTTTATGAGACGGGGCGATCGAGTATCGACTCATACCTTGATTATCGAAAATCTTTGGTCTTTAGACGAATCTCCGCAAGAAAGTTCTGTAAAAACTTATGTCAAACGTTTGCGTAAAAAACTCGAACTCGCAGGCGCACCAAAAGATTCGATCGAAACTGTTTATGGTTTAGGTTATCGTCTCAATCAGAAATTCGATAACATGGCACAAATTTAAACATACCAGCAAATATTTACCTCAATCGAGTCTGCTTCAATGCAGACTCTATTTATTAGTAAAGTTTTATTAAAGTCGATCGCCTAACTTGAAGCCAAATAAAATTTAAATTGCGATAACATTTATCTAAATTTGAATTTTGACTCGCTCATGTCTTTTTTTCGTTTGTTACTATCGATCGTCGGTCTGAGTTTCATTATCGTACTCAGTATTTGGTTAGTAACGTATATTTATAGATTGTACGTCGAAATAAGTTTAACTTCTCAATTATTAGCAACCGTGCTAGTTGTTTTGCTGATTATTCTTTTAACAATTATTATTGGTGCTTTTATATATTATTTTTACCTGATTACTAAAAAAAATAAACCCAAACGAGAGCCGATCGATCCTCTTAAAGTTAGCAACCCCGAAGACTTTATCGAAGCAATTAAAAAACAAATCGATTTAGTTGAAGACAGAACCGCAAAGCAAGCTTTAATAGACAATTTAAAAGAACTCAAAAACCAGATCGATCGCAGAGAATTAAAAGTAGTAATTTTTGGCACGGGAAGCGCGGGAAAAACATCTTTAGTTAATGCTTTAGTTGGGGAAATGGTTGGTGAAGTAGCAGCAACTATGGGCACTACCGAAACCGGAGCGACTTATCGTTTAAGTTTAAAAGGAATAAGTAGAGATATTTTGATTACCGATACTCCTGGAATTAATGATGCCGGAATAGCCGGAACTCAGCGAGAAGAATTAGCCAGAAAACTAGCAACAGAAGCAGATTTATTATTATTTGTTATCGATAACGATTTGCGAGAATCTGAATACAAACCCCTCCAAACTTTATCTGAAATTGGCAAGCGATCGCTCTTGGTTTTCAATAAAATCGATCTTTACGCTGAAGAAGATATCGCAGAAATATTAAGCCAGTTAAGAGCAAAAGTAACAAATTTTATTCCTGCTGCGGACGTTATTGCTATTACCGCAAATCCCCAAGCAATACGATTAGAAAGCGGCGATATTGTCAAACCAGACCCAGAAATAATGCCTTTAATTAAACGTTTAGCCGCAGTTTTAAGGGCGGAAGGAGAAGATTTAATCGGCGACAATATTTTATTACAATCGCAAAGATTGGGAGAAGAAGCCCGCAAATTAATCGATTTACAAAGACAAAAACAAGCCGATAAAATTATCGATCGCTATCAATGGATTAGTGCTGGAGCAATTGCAGTTACTCCGATACCTTTAATCGATATGTTAGTGACTGCCATAATTAACGCCCAAATGGTGATAGAAATTGGTAAAATTTATGGCTGCGAACTTAATGGCGAAAGAGCTAAAGAATTAGCCTTATCTTTAGGACAAACACTATTAAAATTAGGCATAATTAAAGGAGTAAAAGAATTACTATTAGATCGGGTTTTAATTCGCATAAACGTCGCTGCTTACGTCGCCGGAAAAGCGATCGATGCTGTTTCTGCTGCTTATTTAACTCGCATTGCTGGTAATAGTTTTATAGAATATTTTAGTAAAGACCAAGATTGGGGCGACGGGGGTATTTCTGAAGTAGTCGATCGACAGTTTAAATTGAGCAGTAGAGATGAATTTATTAAAGGATTCATTCAAGAAGCTATTTCGAAAGCCGTTACCCCTTTTACCGATTTATGGGAGAAACAACAAGAAGATAGTCGAGGAAGTAATTTGCCAAAGTAACGTTATTTTAAAGCTCGATCGAGGGAATCATATTAATATAACTTGCTCGGATAAGTCTATGAAACCAGAGTTAGAAAAATTACTAATTAGCGAAATACAATTTCAAGAAATTACTGGTATATCAATTACCGAAGTTAACGAAATTATTATCGATCGAGAAAAAAAATTTTTACATAAACTAAGAAAAATAGCTCTCGATTTTTTTATGGCGATATCTATTTATATAATAGGTATTTCAGTAGTTTTAGCTTTAATTATTTGGCTGTTTGCTCAGATTTTTAGACTCGAATTGCAACCAGAATCAGCCAATTTTTTCTCAGCTTTGAAATTAGCGGCTTACTTTAGCATACCGATCGGTTCATCGATCGCTATTAAACTCAACTATGGCAAACTCGCCAAGCTAAATGCAAAAAAAAATAACTTAAAACATCTTGCAGTACTCTTTAATGAATTTCAAAAACACAATCAAATTGTCAGAGCGATCGACGTAAAAGAACAATTAGATGCAGTAGAACAAACCGAATCAGATCCGCAAATCAAATTAACTCTCTTAAAAGCACTAATAGAAATGAGAGAAGACTTAATTAAAGCTCTCAAAGTAGAAAAGATTTTGCGAGAAAATAGCAGCGTTGTCCAAACAAATCCAGAATTATTTCAATCTAGTTTTAATGCTACTAACGTTCAAAAAATTATCGATCGCGGTAGCGAATACGATCGATTAATTAACAAAACTCTCAAAATAGGAACGAAAGTAAATCAAGAAATCAAACTAATGCAAAATGATAATAGTGTCCCTCATAAATAGTCCTTTTTATTATCTTTGTCGCAACTAACACTAGAGCGACACCCGCCACAATTTTGTATCCCTCGCATCATATTTTATATTTTTTGTCAATGTTAAAGTGATAATATAAATAAATCTCACAGAATTCAAATTCAATCGGTCATCTTTTACACATTAATTTAGAGCTGAGTGGGGTATCTTTGAGGATTTACAATAAAAATAAAGATCGTTGCTAGAGATAAAACAACATATCTATGTCAATTCTTTGGCCGTTGCGATCGACCTCAAAAATTTTACAATCTAAGCGAGATGAATCGCCAACAAATTATTTTGTTTTCTTTAAAATAGTACAGAAATTGCATTATGTTTATTTTAATTAACAAGTTTTTTTAAGAGTAAAATAATGACAAAAAAATCGATTGCAATTCCTCAATTTATTAGTTCTAATATCATGCCGTTAATTACTTTTGCAGTAATATTGAGCTTGATGTTAGTCGCCTTAGTAGGTTTAAATACCTGGAGAATGTACGGTAATTTTAACGAAGTAGTTACTACAGAATTTGAACTGCAAAATTTGACGGGCAAGATTTTCTATTTTGACGAAGTTTTAACCATGTCAGCGCGAATGGCTGCAGCTACAGGAGATCTAGACTGGGAAGAACGCTACCTTCAATTCGAGCCACAATTAGATCGCGTACTCGCTAAAGCGATCGATCTCGCTCCTGAAACTGCCGAAGATAATGCCGCCGAAACGAATGCTGCTAACATTCAATTAGTCGAAATGGAGAACAGAGCTTTTGAATTAGTACGTCAAGGTAGACCGGAAGAAGCTCTCCAACTTTTGCTAAGTAAAAAATATCAATTTGAAAAGCAAGTTTATGCTAAAGGCATCAATCAAACCGTTGCCGCTCTCGAAACCAGAATTAAGTATAATATTAATTCTTACCGCGAAAATTTGTTTACTTCTAGCTTATTCAGCCTGCTCAACTTTCCGATCCTCCTATTTGCATGGATGACCGTTTTAGGATTGCTCAACTGGTATATCCAACAAAGAAAGCAAGCAGAAATGTCCCTACAAGCTGCCAAAATACAATTAGAAAAAGCTAACGAAACCTTGGCACAGCGAGTTAAAGAACGCACCGCTCAACTAGAAGAAGCCAAAGACAGAGCCGAAGCCGCTAATCGTTCTAAAGATCGATTTTTAGCTAATATATCTCACGAATTACGCACTCCTCTCAACAGCATTCTCGGTTACGCACAATTAATGATTCGTCGCGATCGCAATTTAAGTGCGACCCAAATTAAAAATTTAAAGACAATTCAAAAAGGTGGAACTCATTTATTAACTTTAATTAATGAGATTTTAGATTACACTAAAACTGAAGTTGGTAAAATTGAACTCCATCCTACTACTGTACGTTTAACCAAGTTTGTGCGTGAAACAGTCGATATTGTTAAAAATTCAGCAGCAGAAAAAGGACTCGAAATCAACTATCAAGCCAAGTTTAATTCTTCCCTAGCTATCGAAGCAGACGAGACAAGATTGCAACAGGTAATCTTAAATCTTTTGGGCAACGCAATTAAATTTACTGACAAAGGTAAAATCGATTTAAGAGTAAGTACCATCGAAATAATAGAATCAAATTCGACGCAAAAACTTCGTTTTGAAGTCATCGATACCGGAGTGGGAATAAGTCAAGAAAAACTGTCAACGATCTTCGCACCTTTCGAACAATTAGGCGATGTAAAATCGAAAGCCGCAGGAACTGGTTTGGGTTTAGCTATTAGTTCCCAACTAGTACAATTAATGGGGGGTACTCTCCAGGTAAAAAGTCAAGTAGATCGCGGTTCTACTTTTTGGTTTGAAGCTGTTTTTCCTGTTTTAGATTCTACAGTTACCAAGTTAGAAATCGAACCTCAAAATGGTAGTAAAAAAATAATCGCTTATCAAGGTAGAAAACGGAAAATTTTGGTAGTAGATGATAAAAAAGAAAATCGTTCTTTGTTAATAGATTTGCTCGAACCATTAGGTTTTGAATTAATTGTCGCTGAAAATGGAGAGCAGATGTTAGATGTGGCTCAAAATAAGAAACCAGATTTAGTTTTGCTAGATCTATTTATGCCAGTTAAAACGGGTTTTACCTCCGCAAAAGAGTTTCGACAAACACCAGAATTTAAAGACATTCCTATTTTAATACTCTCTGCTAGTTCGATTACAGAAACAACTCGTCAATATCTTGAATGCGATGCTTATCTCAGTAAGCCGATCGATCAACAGAAGTTATTTGCATTGTTAAAACAATATTTAAATTTACAGTGGGTATATCGAGAAAGAAAGAGTTTGTAACTTAAAAAGCGTTCGGGCAGAATTAGAGGAGCTTTTTAATTTCTGCCTGCAATTTACCAAAAGTTTTTTATCGATCGATCTTAGCTGCAATTTGAATTACTTCTAATAAATTAGAATAACCTTTTTCTTGGAGCGGAACTAAACAAGGAAATACAGAAAGACCTTTAACCTGATTGGCTGCTTCAGTAGTTTTAGCATCCATCGTTACTAAAGGTAACGCAGCTAAAGAATCGCAAGCAGATAGCGAGCGGAGAAATTTTCGTGGATTTTCTAACATATTTCCTTCTAAAACGATCGCATCAATTTGCCAAATACGAGCCAAAATTTCTGCTTGTTCCACACAATCAGCTTCGATAATACGATGATTTAAACCGTTTAATTGCCGCTCGACTAATGAGGAGAGACAGCCAGCTTTTTCCGGGATGGCGTGAAGACATAAAATCGTTAAATTTTGCACTCGATCGACAGTTTTGCTATCTCGCTCGGCAAGAATTTTTTGTAGAGCTTTTTTGTTAATTGGTAAAGATAAAAAGCCATCAGCTCCATTTTGAAAACTTAATTCTTTATCTGCTAATTTAGAAGTTATAACTACGGGAATATTTTTAGTTTTAAGATCTAATTTTAACAATCTCAATAGTTTCCAACCTCCCATTAAAGGTAACTCGGGATTGAGAAAAATCACTTTCGGCTCGAAACGCTGAGCTTTTGAGATTGCTTCGATACCCGATCGGGCAATAATTACCCTCAAACCTAATTTAGTTAATTTAGTAGTTAAATCTTCTATCTTTGAAGCGACGGACTCGATGACTAACACTAAGCGATCTCGAGCAATTATCGCACCATTTCGATCCTCCTCGCTTCCTTTTAAAAGTATTTTAAACTCGTTACCTTTACCTTCAGTACAGATAAAATTAACATCTCCTCCTTGTGCTTTAGCCAAACGTTCGGTTAATATTAATCCCAAACCACTGTTTTCAATTATTTCTTTGTTATCAGCAATATTTTTTAAAGGTAGCATTTGCTCGAAAGCAAGATATTGAAAATCTTCTGCCAAACCAACTTTACCAGTATTCCAAACTGTAAAACTAATCCACGACGAGCCAAAATCCTCTACTTTTAAGCCTACTTCTTCCCCGCTTTCAGTTAAAATCAGACTCATTTCTAGCAAGTAAATTAACATTTGCTCGAGACGCAATTCATCGGCGAGGATTGTCTTTGAATTTGTTTCGATTTTAAAAATAACTTCGATCTCCTCTCGATCGAGTTGTTTGCGATATTTTTCTTTAACTAGGGCGATCGCTCCCTCGCAAACCTCTTGAATATTTACTGATTCTAAAGATAATTGCAGTTGTCCTAAATCTAAAGCCGTCAAATCCAATAGTTGATTTACTATCTGGATTAACTGTCTCCCGCTACGATAAATTTGTTCTGCATAGCGATTTTGACGTTGATTTAGTTCTCCGATTTTGTTTTCTAGCAGGAGAGTGGATAAACCGACAATCGCTGTTAATGGTGATTTTAGTTCGTGACTGATATTGGCTAATAACTCATTTTTAAACCGATCTAATTGGTTGTTATTTCGATCGCTCCCTACTAAAGATCGATCTAATACCTCTTCGGTTTTTTCGTTGGCTAAAATCAGCCAGAGGGAATCTTGTTTCTCGCTCTTTCGATCTTTTCGCGCTCTGTTTTTAACGAGCGAATAGTTGTAAGCGGGATCTGCTAATGACTGTTTTTGCTTATCATTGTCCGATAACTCCAGGGGAAGTTTTACAAAATCCCAGCGATTAATTCGCTCCCTCTGTTTGTATAAAAAGTCTGAAGTTTTCACCTCATCTTCTTGAAGATAAATCTGTTTGTCTTTTCCTAAAGCTATTTCGATGGCTATTTCTTGACTTTGCTCGTCAGACAACAAATATCTCTGTCCCTTTGCGATCGGATCTGATGGTAAATTTGTCTTGTCTGCGGCAATTTTTTCTCGCCAGGTTAGATTTTGATATAAAGTTACTCCTGTTTCTGTTTCCAGACTCAAGGGTACGGGTAGTTTTTCTAGTACTGAAAATAAAGATTGTCGCTCTTGTAGTCTGTTATCCTTTGTAATCTTCGGCGATTTATTGTTATCGAGCAATAAAAATTTAATTAAATTAAAAGTATCTAAAAATCCGATAAATTCTCCAGAGCTGTCGATCAGCGCGCAATCTGCTTCAATTTGAGCTAAAGTATTATAATTATTAAGATCTTGCTTTCCGTTCGAGCAAAATTGTTGTAAACTCATTGCTGCCGGAAGGGTGGCGATCGGTTTAATAAAAGGCTGGATGCTCGCTCCTGCCAGTTCAATTTTAGTTGCGGACTCCGTGGGATTGTTCCTAATTGAATCTTTTAGTAGTTGCTTGAAAATATATGGTGATAAGCTCCGCAGTTCGATCGCTCCTACCGGATAATTTTGCCGATTGACAACCGCTATTTTGTCGTATTCTCCCTTAGCAAACCTCTGTAGTAGTTGTTCGAGGCTCGTCTTCTCTTGACAAGCCGGAGCTTTCTTAATAAAATTTTCGAGAGTGATTTTAGCTGTTATCATCAACAATCGACTCAATTAATTAGTTTATGAAAAATCGCTCGCCCGAGTTAGCAAAAGAGCGTTTCTGACAACGACTTTTCCGCTTTGAACTTCCCTCTTTAATATAATAATTGTTTGAGACCTTCAAAGACCGTAATGTTTTTGCTGGGAATTTTATATAAACAAAACTTAATTTTTTTACTCGGATCGTTCGACTCTAACTTAATTATTGCCTTAGATAGCTCAAATTATGAAAGAACTACTTACAATTAATTACATTTGTTAGGTTGAGACGATAAAGTGTTAAATTTATATTTGGAGATTGAATAACTATCAAATCTTTCCATCAAAGTCAATGACAATCAAATAAAATTTACAATAAATAACTTTGTACTCTCGACTATCAATTTGTATTTTTGTTAACGAAAGCAAAATAGCCCGGTTTTTAACGGAAAAACTGAGGGTAGATCGCTATCGCCTAAATCAAGTTTATTCTGCAGAGAAGTTGCTCGAGTATGTCGAACAAAACCAAGAGCAAATTGATTGTTTAATTTTGCTAGAAGATTCGACCCTAGAATCTGTGCTCGGTGAATTTTACGAGCGAGGAATTTTACTGCCAGTAATTATTATCCGCTCTCGGGAAAAACAAGAGACAATAAAAGATTTTTATCATAGCGGAGAAGTGATCTTACTAAAGACAGAATTGGCAGAAATTACCAATTCGATCGATCGAGCGATCGCCCAGTATATTAAATTAGGGCCTTCATGTAAGATTTCTTTAGAAACGGCCGCTCGAGAAGATCCCCAACAACACCAGAACAAACAGACATTTTTGATGTTGCAGCAGCGTCGCTTGTCCGAAAAGCTCAAAGAAAGACTTGGATATTTAGGAGTATATTATAAAAGAAATCCGCAGTATTTTTATCGAAATCTGCCTAAAGAAGAGAAAAGTGAGTTACAAGAACAGTTAAAGTCAGAATACAGTCAAATTATTCTCAACTACTTTTCCGAAAATGATACTAGCGTCAACCAGGCGATCGATCGATTTGTGAATAAAGCCTTTTTTGCAGATATTTCCGTATCTCAAATATTGGAAATGCATATGGAATTAATCGACGAATTTGCTCAACAGTTAAAACTAGAAGGAAGAAACGAAGAGATCTTGCTCGATTATCGCTTGACTTTAATCGATACGATCGCCCATTTGTGCGAAATGTATCGTCGTTCGATTCCCAGAGAAGACCTTCCTTTCGATTTATTTCTCTCCGTAGATTAAAATGCAATCGTCTGGCTATCTCAATTAAAAAAAACAAAATTTTTCCCTAAATTCTTAACAATTATCCCATGAGTGCTTTAAAAAAAACGTATGTTTTAAAACTCTATGTTGCCGGAAATACCCCCAACTCAGTAAGAGCTTTAAAAACCCTTAAAAACATTCTCGAACAAGACTTTCAAGGTGTTTATGCCCTCAAGGTAATTGACGTGATTAAAAATCCTCAACTAGCCGAGGAAGAAAAAATTTTAGCTACCCCCACTTTAGCAAAAGTTCTGCCACCACCAGTGCGAAAAATCATCGGAGATCTATCCGACAGGGAAAAAGTATTAATTGGCTTAGACCTGCTCTATGAAGAAATAAGAGAAAGAGAATCGGAGATATAAACCAATACCTCGACGATCTCAATCAATTTCTGTTTTTTATAGAATAATTTCTTTAGTAAGTCCCCAAATAACATAACAATTTTTGATAAATCGCTGATGAATCAATTTAATACTAACGGGCCAAAACAAGATGCATTAGCCGCTAAAGGAGTCCAGAAAATCCGCACGATGATCGAAGGATTTGATGAGATTACCCACGGAGGCATACCCGAAGGGAGAACGACTTTAGTTAGTGGAACTTCGGGGACGGGAAAAACTCTTCTAGCAGTCCAGTTTCTCTATCACGGCATTAAATATTTTGATTATCCAGGATTGTTTGTCACCTTTGAAGAATCACCCAAAGATATCATTCAAAATGCTTACAGCTTCGGCTGGGACTTAGGAAGTTTAGTCGATCGAGGTAAGTTATTTATTCTCGACGCTTCGCCAGATCCAGAAGGCCAGGAAGTAGTCGGTAATTTCGATTTGTCTGCTTTAATAGAACGAATTCAATACGCGATCGGTAAATATAAAGCAAAATTAGTATCGATAGATTCGGTTACTGCCGTATTTCAACAATACGATGCTGCTTCTGTAGTCAGACGAGAAATATTTCGTTTAGTTGCCAGACTCAAACAACTTGATGTTACTTCGATCATGACCACAGAAAGAATCGATGAATACGGGCCGATCGCTCGATTTGGTGTTGAGGAGTTTGTTTCCGATAACGTAGTCATCGTTCGCAATGTTTTAGAAGGGGAACGTCGTCGTCGCACGATCGAAATCCTTAAATTACGGGGAACGACCCACATGAAAGGAGAATATCCTTTTACCATTACTAACGATGGCATTAATATCTTTCCTCTCGGAGCGATGCGACTCACCCAGCGATCTTCTAATACTCGTATTTCTTCTGGAATTAGTAAACTCGACGAAATGTGCGGGGGTGGCTTCTTCAAAGATTCGATTATCCTGGCTACAGGAGCGACAGGAACGGGCAAAACTTTATTGGTGAGTAAATTCTTACAAGAAGGTTGTCGTCGCGAAGAAAGGGCTATTTTGTTCGCTTACGAAGAATCTCGGGCCCAGCTATCGCGGAATGCTTATTCTTGGGGGATCGATTTTGAAGAGATGGAAAAAAAAGGTCTGCTCAAGTTACTTTGTTCTTATCCAGAGTCGGCCGGTTTAGAAGATCACTTACAAATGATTAAATCTGAAATCGAAGAGTTTAAACCTTCTCGGATCGCGATCGATTCTCTTTCTGCAATGGCTCGAGGGGTAACGAATAATGCTTTTCGACAGTTTGTGATCGGCGTTACTGGTTATGCCAAGCAAGAGGAAATTACTGGTTTCTTTACTAACACTACCGATCAGTTTATGGGGGCCCATTCGATTACCGAATCTCATATTTCGACGATTACAGACACGATTTTAATGCTCCAATATGTCGAAATTCGCGGCGAAATGTCCAGAGCGATCAACGTTTTCAAAATGCGCGGTTCTTGGCACGATAATGGCATTAGAGAATACACTATTTCTCAAGACGGCCCTCAGATTAAGGATTCTTTTCGCGGTTACGAGCGCATTATTAGCGGTTCTCCGACTCGAACTGCGATCGATGAAAAAACCGAAATTTCTCGCATCGTACGTGGCGTTAAGGATAAGTCTAAAAATGAATGAAGTTCCGATCTAGACGATTAAATTTTTTGCTCTTCTCTTTTAGAAAAATAATCTAAATTTTTAAGTTTAGTCCCGCTCGGTATGGCTGGACTTTTCTAAATTCAGCCAATCGGCCGGTAGAGATCGAGTTATTTAGCCGAACCTTTTTAAAATTGTCAAGAAGATAATTAAAATATACACTTTTCTTGTCAAACTAATTAATATGAAATCTTTAGCGACTAAAGTATTAACTGTTAGTGCGTTTTCTTTATTACTTATAACACCAATATCCCCAGTTAAAGCTGCTTCTCCAAGCGGCGAAGAATTAAAAGAATTTAAGAAACTACCTAATTTTGCTAAAAGTGCCGTAATTGGCACTGCGTTTTTAATTAGCGGTGCGGGGGTAATATTAGGAACTGGTAAATCAATCAAATATGAAGAGGAACGAGAAGAAGAAAATTAATAACTAAAAAACTCAACAAAAAAATATCTGCAAGCAGCTTCAAAAGTTGATTGCAGATATTCATTATTAGGGGGATTTTAACTAAGAACCTGCTTGTAATTGAGTCGTTCTGAGAGTTAAATTTAAAGTACTATCTCCTCGCTTAACTTTGAATCTCAAAGATTGGTTAATGCCACTTTTTTCTACCATTCTTTGAATTTCAGTACTTTTGGTAATCCGCTGATTATTAATTTCAACGACCACATCGCCGCGACGAATTCCCGCTCTTTCGGCCGGCATATTGGGCACGACTCCGACTACCAAAACTCCATCAACTTCTGGCAACAAGAAAGAAGAATTAGGATCTTCATTTTGTTTTCTAGCTAGATCGGCAGTCAGATCCACCATTTGAATGCCGACAAAAGGATGGGGTACTTCCCTACCTGCGGCTAAAGTATCTTTTAGGGATTTAGCTTTATTAATCGGGATTGCGAAACCAATACCCATCGCATCGGTACGAATGGCGGTATTAATGCCGATAACCTCCCCTCTGGAGTTTAATAAAGGGCCGCCAGAATTACCAGGATTGATTGCTGCATCGGTTTGTAAGAAATCTACGCGCTTATCGGGGACACCCGCATCGGTTGCGGCTCGATCGAGGGTGCTGATAATGCCTAAAGTGACGGTATTATTCAATCCTACTGGGTTGCCTACGGCGATCGCCCAATCTCCTACTTCTAATTGTGTCGAATCTCCTAAAGGCGCGATCGGCAAGTCTTGTCCGTTAGAATCGATCTTAACTACTGCCAAATCGGTGATCTCGTCAGCACCTTTTACTTCTCCTTGAAATATTCTGCCGTCTTTGAGGGTTACTTTGACGCTATCTGCTTTATCAACTACGTGAGCGTTGGTTAAAATAATGCCACTTTTATCGATAATAAAACCAGATCCGATGCCATCAACTCTGCGTTCTGGCTGTCTGTTTCTAAATTGTCGATCGCCAAAAAAATCGCGGAAAAAGGGATCGTCAAAAAACGGATCGATATTGTTACCAGAACGAACGATCTTTTCAGTATCAATTCTGACAACTGCAGGGCCGGTACGAGATACGGCTCGAGCCACAAAGCTTTCTTCATTATTTGTTGGAATCGATCGAGCGGTTTGCGTGCTGTAAGCATTGGTTTCGTCGGCTAAGGCTGAAGTTCGATCTTGCTGAGAAATTCCTTGAATGCCAACAAAAACAACTAGACCTCCCAGTACGAGTGCGACAATATGACTGCTGAAATTGCGAAAAAATTTTCGGGGTTTCATACTTTTAACTAAACCTTTTATTTTTTTACGATATTATTTTCTTTACCTCAACGTAATCTTTATTTAAGATAGTTGATGTTTATTGACCGAGTAAATTAAATGTCCGTAAGTGGTACTGCATCTTATGCGATCGATTTTGGAACCAGTAATACTGTAGTTGCTCGCTGGAATTCAGCCGAGGCTCGAGCGCAAACTCTTTTTTTACCAGGTTTATCCCAGCAATTGGGGGATAACCCCCCTCTTATCCCTAGCTTAATCTATGTCGAAGATGCGCGTCAGGGAAAAGTCATTTCCGGTCAATCGGTTCGCGATCGCGGATTGGATCTCAAAAACGATCCTCGCTTTTTTTCTAGTTTTAAGCGGGGAATTGGGGCTAGCATTCAGGGTTTTTTGCCGGAATTAGATGAGATGTCGGTAACTTTCGATCGGGTGGGGGAGTGGTTTTTACGAGATTTACTAACCCAGTTGGAAAAGGAGCGATCGGATCGTCTCGAATCTCTTACTCTTACCGTACCAGTAGATAGTTTTGAAGCATACCGTCATTGGTTGACTGGGGTTTGTCAGTCTTGGTCGATCGAGCAAATCAGAATTTTGGACGAACCTACTGCTGCTGCTTTAGGATACGGTACGATCGAGGAGAATCTGCTGTTGGTGGTGGATTTTGGCGGTGGAACTGTTGATTTATCGATGGTTGAGTTAAATCTGGGTTCTGCTGCTGCGCCTCAAGGTTTTATCTTAAAATGGGGCGAAAAGTTATTGGGTAATAATTCTCGTCAAAAGACTAAAACCGCACGAGTTTTAGCTAAAGCTGGGGATAGTTTGGGAGGATCGGATCTTGATAATTGGTTGGTAGATTATTTTGCTCGAACTCAAAATTTACCGTTATCTCCTTTAATAACTCGTTTGGCCGAACGTTTGAAAATTCAATTATCTTCTGAAAATGAAGCTACTGAGGCTTATTTTAATGATGAAACTTTCGATACTTACGAGTTAAATTTAAATCGCGAAGGCTTTAATAATATTCTTCAAGAAAGGGGCTTTTTCACTCGACTCGACGAGTTGATGAGTAGTGTTTTGCAACAAGGCAGAAGACAAGGGATTGAAAGTAAGGATATCGATGCTGTATTGTTGGTCGGGGGAACGGCACAAATTCCTGCGGTGCAAAATTGGCTCGAGCAATATTTCGATCGCGATCGGATTCGTTCTTCTCAACCTTTTGAGGCGATCGCTACTGGTGCTTTACAGTTAACTAGTGGCATCGAGGTTAAGGATTTTCTTTACCACAGTTATGGCATTCGCTATTGGAACAAACGGCAAAATTGCCACAGTTGGCATCCTATTGTTAAAAGCGGACAGCCTTATCCGACTGACAATCCGATCGAATTAACTTTAGGGGCTTCGGTGGAAAATCAGCCCAGTATCGAGCTAATTATCGGCGAATTAGGGGGCGAATCTAGTACTACTGAGGTCTATTTTGATGGCGATCGGCTGGTCACTCGTTCTCTCAATACCGGATCTACTTCAGTTCAACCTCTCAACGATTCCGATGGTGCGAGATCTATTGCTAGTTTAAACCCTCCTGGCAATCCAGGCAGCGATAGGATTAAATTGCAATTTCGGGTTGACAAAGAGCGTAGTTTACGTATTACCGTTGAGGATTTACTTACTTCGGAAACTTTACTGAACGATCGGGTTGTCGCTCAATTAAGTTAATTTTTATTAATGCGGGAAAATAATCCCGCAATTTAACTTTTAATTTTCAATTCCAGCTAGTTTAATTTTGCGATAAAAAATTACTTCTTCTTCTCTTTTATCAAATTCCATATCTATTCTTTTCATTAAAGCGATCGAAGCTAAATTATCTGCATCGCAAGCAGCATAAATACTTGCAAATTTATAGCGATCGAAGCCATATTTTATCATAGCTCGTGCCATTTCCGTTGCTAAACCTTGTTGCCAATAATTAGGATCTAAACCGTAAATTAATTGTATTTGTGGCGGCTCAAAAAAGGGCCAATAACCGCAAAAACCTATTACGGTCAAATCTTCTTTTAATTTTGCCAACCAAAGACCGTATTCTTGGCGATCGAAAGCCTTAATACTGCGAGCGACGATTTCTTTTGTTTCTTGAAATGAAACGATCCTGTCGTCCCAAAGATATTTTCTCACTTCTGGTAAAGTCCAGATTCTGTAAATTTCTGGGACGTTTTCAGTCAGTAATGGCGATAGTTGTATTCGATCGGTAACTATTTTTTCCATAGCATAAAATACTATTTTTTAAGATTAATAATTATTGCGATCGCCCTCGCCATAAAATTTTAGATTGGTTTTTTATTATCTTTTATCCTTAATTTTAGCGATTATTTTGCGAATTTGAACCCAAACTGCTGCTAATATTTCTTCTATCCAGAATAAGGCTCGATCGATTATGGTTAAAATTACTTCTAAAGGTTGTTTGACGTAGCCTAAGCTAGTTGCTTTAGTTTCTAACCAGTCAGGGGCTATTTTTTGCTTGCCATCATTTTTTAAATCTGAATCTTGTTTAATTTCTTCATAAGCTACATCTATATCTCGGACGTAGTTTTGAATGCCGCTTAGAATATAACTTTTTAATTCTAGATTTGTTTTCCCTTCTTTGTTGCCAAGATTAAGAGATTTATTGAGATCGATACTTTTTAAGTCTAGCTCGTCTATTTTGACTTTTATTTTACCGTAGTATTCGCCAAATTTATCGGCAAGATATGCGGTAGTCTCGCGAAATACAATTTTTCCTTTCTCTAAGGTAGTTGCTAATTTTTTTTGCTGGCCGATGTTTTCTATAGCTTTTTCTAATAATACTTTTGCAGTAGCACCTAACTTACCAGTTAGTTTAACACCTATATAAAACAAATCCGAGGCATATTCTTTGAGAGTGGGAATCAGTTTTTTCTCTCTTTTTGTCGGCACGATCGCTAAATTTTTCAGCTCTTCTTTTGCTTCTTCTTGTGGATAGTTGTTGGTTTCTTGTTGTTGCGTTTGCGATCGATTTGATTGAGATACTGGTTCTTCTTTTTCTGTTTCAAACTCTAAGTTTGTTCGTGCAGCTACTTCTGCTTCTTTTTTTATTTTTTCCTGAAATGGAGATTGTTTTGTTTCCGCTTCAAAATTAAAGTTTACTTTTTCTTTTTCTATTTCGAATTCATCGGTATCTTCTTCTACTCGCTCGAATTCATTAGTTTGTTTTGCTATTTCTTCTAATTCATCAAACTGAAATTCCTGAGTATTTTTTTCCTTCGTTTCACTAAATTCTAATTTTTCTGATTTTATTTCTTCAGTGCGATCGAAGTTAGATATTTCCTTAGTTTCTTTCTCTTCTAATCCAGTAAATTGTGTTGTTTGTTCTGCTAGTTCTTCTATTTCTTCGAGCCAGTTTTCTGTTGGTTTTTGCTCTGGGGTTTTGGTTGTATTAAATTCTGTATTTTCTGTAGCTTGTTCGAGCCAACTTATCTCTTCACTTGCTTCTAATGAATTTAAACCAGATTCTTTTTCTATATCTACTTTTTGAACCCAATTTTCTTTATTTATCTCTATTTCTTCTGTTCGCGCTGCTTTTTCTTCTGTAAAACTTGATAAATTTTCTGCTGCTGGTTTTTGGTCTGTTTCGATATAAACATCTAATTCTTGACGTAATTCTTGAGTGAATTCTTGTAACTCTTGATAATCAATTTCACTATCTTCTTCTGATTCTTTTTCTGATTTAACATTTTGACTAACTGGCGGAGTCGATAAAGTTTTTTTGAATTCTAGCAGGCTTGTTTTGTTTTCTGCTTCTGCTGTCAAAGTTTGTGCTTGAGAAGTTGTAGCTGCGGGAATTTCTGATTTTTTTGTTCCCTCGCCAAAACTTTTTTCTGCTCGATCGACTTCGGAATCTTTACCTGTTATTTTTTTTATCTTTCCTACTAACATTTGAGCCGAATATGCTATTGCTTGCAATGCAGATTCAAATGCTATTTTTAAATATCTTAATGCTATAACCGACTTTTCGCTTATTTTCTGATATTGCCGATTAACAAACTTGAATACTTTACTCTTGTAAAATCCGTTAGAATTAGGAGACATAATTGATTTGAATCTCTATACTTAATTAATCTAAATTTTTTTGCTGCTATTTTTTTTACTGCAACTTTTTTCTGCAAAGATTCTCTAAGTTATCAATAAATATAAGTTTAACCTGATGAGTATAACTGAGGCATCGATCGCGATAAATCGCAGTTTAAAACTACTTTACCAACTCACTCAAACAAACGTTCGAGATGGATGGCGATATTATATCGAAGACTCCAATATAAAAGTAGACAGCACAAAAAACTTTTTTTGTCAAGATACGAGTAATTTCAACTGGCTACCAGCCGAATTAAACGAACGAGGATATATTACAGTAGCGGCAAACCAGAAAGTAATCTGGCTCGAGCAAAATATAATAATTGCTGATAGTTTAGCCGGATATTCTTTATCTGGCTATAGTTTGCGACTATTGTTAACTTGGTGGGCTGAGGATGCGCGCATCTATATTAATGGTAAACTATCCCAAGAAGGAGATTTATTTGACTCTTCGGCAAGGGTATTATTAAGTTCTGCGGCAACTCCAAAAGAAGAAATAAGGGTTGTTATAAGATTAGTAAGCCCGAAACACGATATTGGGGCATTAATGCGATCGATCTGTGTTTATGAAAGAGAAGGTGCGATCGATCCTGGTTTTGTTGCCGATGAGATAACAGTATTGAGTAAATATTTAACGGCTTTCGAACCGGAAAAATTAGCAATATTAGCGGCAGAATTAGAAAAAATTGAGTGGGAAGCGGTAGAAAATCGGGATAAATTCGATTTATCTTTAAATAACTTACGCGATCGCTTAGTTTCCCTATCTAAAATAGTCAAGCAAAGTTCGATAAACTTACTTTCTCACGCTCATTTAGATCTGGCTTGGTTGTGGAGTTTTACAGAAACTATCGAGGTAGCCGATCGCACTTTTAGTTCTGTCCTCAATTTACAACAAGATTTCCCTTATCTTACCTTTTGTCATACTACCCCAGCTCTTTACGAACGGATCGAAAAAAATTGTCCAGATCTATTTACTAAAATCCAAAAAGCTGTTAAAAATAAAACTTGGGAAGTATTAGGGGGAATGTGGGTAGAACCAGAAATTAATTTAGTTTCTGGAGAATCGATCGTCAGACAACTACTTTACGGTCAAAATTACATCCAAGAAAAATTCGGGGCGATTACAAAAATAGCTTGGTTGCCAGATAGTTTTGGTTTTTGTGCTTCTTTGCCGCAAATTTTAGCTTTGGGCGGGATAAAATATTTTGTGACTGGGAAATTACACTGGAACGATACGAATAAATTTCCCCACGGCTTTTTTAAATGGCGATCGCCTGACGGGAGCGAAGTTTTAACCTTAATGTCTCCTCCCAATCTTACCGGAGTAATGGATACCAATCCGATTACTATGACAAATTATGCCGTCGATTGGCAATTACAAACAGATATAAAAGATGCTTTTTGGTTGCCAGGTGTGGGCGATCACGGGGGCGGGCCGAGTCGAGATATGTTAAAAGTATATCAAAAATGGGCCGATTCTCCTTTTTTTCCCGATCTTAAATTTACCCTGGCGATCGACTATTTAGATAAGATCGAAAAAAATAAATCTATTCCAGTTTGGGATGAAGAATTATATTTAGAATTGCATCGCGGCTGTTATACTACCCATGCCGAGCAAAAATATTTTAATCGTCGCTGTGAAGATTTATTATATCAAGCAGAATTGTGGGCCTCTTTAGCGAGTATAGTTAGTAACGATGACGATCGCTATCGAGATGCTGAAATAGAAACTGCTTGGAAAAAAGTACTATTCAACCAATTTCACGATATTTTACCAGGAACTTCGATAACAGAAGTATTTAAAGAAGCAAATCGAGATTGGCAAACTGCAAAAACGATCGCCAATAAAATTTTAGCGGACTCTTTAGATACGATCGCAGATCGAATTATTTTACCCGATCGGCCTCAACCCAATGTTATCCCGATTGTTGTTTTTAATTCTCTCAATTGGAAGACTACCCAAGTTGTTCCTGTAGATATCGAAGATCTTAATTCAAAAATATACGATCTCGCAGGAGAAGAATTAACCACTCAAATATCTCACGATCGCAAATTGCTATTTTTAGCCCGAGATATCCCGTCGGTAGGTTATAAAGTTTTTTGGTTATCTCGAAGCGATCGCCAAGATAATAGTTTCTATAATAATCTTTCTGAGTCTCCCAAAGACACAAGAGGATTGATTTTAGATAAAAATATTTATAAAGACGATCGCGAGCTAGTTATTTTAAATTCTGAAACTAACGATCTAGATAATACTCTTTCGATCGATCCTACAGACAAAAAAGAATTTACGATCGAAAATGAGTTTTTAAAAATTAAGATCGATCCTCAAACTGGAGATACAAGCAGTATTTTCGATAAAATCGATCGCAGGGAAATTCTTAACGGTGCGGGAAATCAATTACAAGCCTTTCAAGATCGAGGACAATATTGGGATGCTTGGAATATAGATCCTAATTACGAGAATTATCCTTTACCCCCGACTATTTTAAAATCGATCGACTATTTAGAATCGGGCCCGATCCGTTTTTTAATTCGAGTCGTGAGACGATTAGGTAAATCCCAATTCATTCACGATTATATTCTCGAAAAAAATTCTCCCATCCTTAAAATTACCACTATTGTTAACTGGCAAGAAACTCACGTTTTAGTTAAAGCCTCTTTTCCCCTCAATTTTAACTGCGATCGCGTTACTCACGAAATTCCTTTCGCCGCAATTTCTCGCCCCACAAACCCCCAAACCCCCCAAGAAAAAGCAAAATGGGAAATTCCGATCCTGCGCTGGCTGAACTTTGCCGCCACCAACACAGAACGTAAAAATTGTCAAGAATACGGTGTCAGTTTTCTCAACGATTGTAAATATGGTTGCGACATTAAAAACGATCGAATGAGAATTACTTTATTGAGATCTTCAGTTTGGCCAGATCCAAAAGCCGATCGAGGAGAACATCGATTTACCTATGGTATATATCCCCATCGAGGTGATTGGCGATCTGCTGGTACGGTACGTCGAGGCTACGAGTTAAATATACCTTTAATTGTGAAAATTGGTGTAAACGATGGTAAGGAGAAAAAATTAGCGGCGATCGCCAAATTTTTAGATTTAGGGGCAGATAATTTAGTGCTGAGTGCCTTCAAAAAAGCCCGAAATCCCGGCCAAAAAAACTGGATTGTCCGTTGCTACGAATCTCTTGGTAAAGAGGCTCAATTGAGCTTAAACAGCGATTGGGAAATATTTGGGGATCGTCCTTTAGATTTATTAGAACGACCCCTAAAATGCGATCGAGATAGTAACTCAAAAGAATTAAAGATTCAACCTTGGAAAATCGTCACTTTGAAAGTGCGATCGGGTTCTAATCTTCGTGATCTTCAAAAGGATCGTCAAGTTCGACAGAAGGAGGGCCGAAAGCGGTATAAACCGAAAAACCAGTAATACCGATTAATACTGTCGCGATACTGATGCTAAGAACTGTTGCAGGTTCCATAAGATAAAATAAAATACGAATATTATTCCTCTATAATATTACAGAACATTACAAAAATTATTTAGATAGATTTAATTGGTGACATATGGCACAGCGCACTCGCTTAGGAGACATCCTCAGACCCCTCAACTCTGAATACGGTAAAGTAGCACCCGGTTGGGGAACGACTTTACTGATGTCAGTTTTTATCGGACTATTTTTTGTCTTTTTGCTGATCATTTTACAGCTCTACAATGAATCCTTAATCATTAACGGGGTTGACGTTAACTGGAAAAGTTTGAGTCAATAAACTTTAAGTTTCTTTAAAGAGAAATGAATTAATAAAATTATCCCGGCTCGTCCGGGTTTTTTCGATCTTTTTTTGTCAAAATACAAGTAACCAGCGTATGGGAGAAATATAAATGAATATTTTTGGTATAGGTTTGCCAGAAATGCTGTTGATTTTAGGAATTGCTTTATTAATTTTCGGGCCGAAAAAATTGCCAGAAATAGGTCGCAGCTTAGGCAAAGCTATCAGAGGTTTTCAAGATGCTGCCAAAGATTTTGAAACTGAATTTACCAAAGAAGCAAAGGATACAGACAAACCTGTTAAAAGCAATCCTCAATTAGAAGAACCAAAGCAAATACAACAAGTTGCCGATAAAGATTCTGAAGTAATTGAGAATAAATCTTAAAAATATTAAATTTTTGTTAAGTTTTTAGCGATCGAAAGGGCGCAATGCATTTTAAATTACGCCCGATTTAAAATACAACTAACCTGGCTGCGAGCGAACTAGAGACAAAGATAAAGGCTGCAATCTAAAAAAAATATTAAAGCTAGCTAGCAGAATTGACTTCAAACTTATAACCCACCCCTCTAACGGTATGAATTAGAGAAGGTTCGGCAGAATTGAGTTCAATTTTTTTGCGAATTTGACCGATATGAACGTCAACAACCCGCTCGTCGCCAACGTGTTCGTAATCCCAGACCTTTTGAATTAGTTCTGGTCTGCGCCATACTTTTCCGGGATTGCTCGCTAAAAAATGCAACAAATCGAATTCGAGAGCAGTCAAAAAAACGGGATCGTTGTTAACTTTTACTTGTCGGCGTTCGGGATCGATCGTCAGGCTATCAAAAACTAAAGGCTGTTTTTTCACGGGATTAACAGTCCGCTTTCGCTTTAAGATAGCTCTGATCCGCCATTCTAACTCGACGAGATCGAAAGGTTTAGTAACAAAGTCATCGGCACCTTTGCCAAAACCTTTTTCTTTATCTGTAGTATCGGTGCGGTTAGTGAGCATGAGAATAAACACATCGGTACGACTTTGCATTTGTTCGCAGAGGTTGAAACCGATAGTATCGGGCAAATTAATATCCAAAATCACCAGATCGGGACTGAATTTGTTAAATACTTCTAAAGCTGTTTTGCCGTTATCAGCAGCCTCAATGTGATAATTCTTTTGGCTCAAAAACCTAACTATTAGATTGCGAATAGCTGGATCGTCGTCCACCACTAAAATTTTGGCAGAGGCCATAGTCATAGCTTTTTCTTGGTAAAAACTGGCTTATTATCTTTATTAGGGGTTGTTTGGGATAGAGATTTAACGTAAGTCTCTAAACAATTATCAACAGATAACTTAGGTGTGGCCAACAGTATTAACACAGTAATTAGTTAACAAAGAGGAATAATTAAGTACCATTATTGACAAGGAGGTTAGAGAAATTAAACCCAATCGAGCCAAAGATAATGGTAATTGTTTTCAAGGATGTCAAAGGTGAGGTTTACCCTACCAATGCCAGCCTCTAACATTCAAGTTAAACTAGCAGGAGTTGGATTCGAAATAAATTATCGATTGTCGCGCTGCTAGTAGCACCCTCACCAGAGATAAACTCTTTGAGGGATCGTCAGTTTAAAATTAGGGATTAGTTATATAAACGATAAATCTCCCAATTTTTTATATTCTACCTAAAATGCTGCTTAGAGGAGGTTTTAAATGAGCGAGCAAAATCCATATGAAATACTTGGGGTCACAGAAAATGACTCTTTTGAAGAAATTCAAGAAGCAACCCAACGCTTGAAAAAACAATACAATAACGATACCAAACAAATATCAACCATCGAGACTGCTTACGATGCGGTGATTATGGATCGTCTTAGAAGGCGACAAGAAGGTAAAATCAAAGTACCCGATCGCATTCGTTTTCCTGAAAAAACCGTTCAAAGTCCCCCTACTTCCAAACCAGCCCCGCCAAAAGATTCCCCTGCTTGGATGCAAGATTTTATCGACAATCCATCTCAATCGGATATTGTCTGGCCGGCTGGAATATTCTTGCTTTTAGGGGCTACTGCGGCATTTTATTCCCAACCTTCCCTATTACCCCTGTTAATGTCTTTGGGCATTTGCTCTAGCGTCTATTTCCTCGGTCGCAAGGAAAAACGCTACGGTCGAGCAGTTTTAATTACTTTAATTGGGTTGTTCGTCGGGATCGGATTGGGAATTAGCGTCGCTAATTTAATTAACGCACAAAATGGGGGTACTGGATTCGGGCCCGATCAGTTTGCTTCGATCGTTACTTTCTTCCTATTTTGGTTGATTAGTAGTTTTCTACGTTAAAGAGAATCTATCTTGGTTTTTTCTTTAATTAACTCCAGTGCCGAATCGAGATCGTTAACTATATAATCTGGCTGATGTTTTTCTAGATTATTTTGCGATCTGATGCCAGATAAGACCCCAATTACTTTAATATCGTGGGTCTTGGCAGCAACGATATCGGCTTCTGTATCCCCTACCATCCAAATATCTTCAACTGGCGGTAATTCTTTTAAGGCTCTTGCCATCAACAAGGGCTTGTCTTTAACATCGCCAGTTTTTACATATTCATTATCCAAGAAATAGCGTCGATCGCGATCGAAATATTTATGTAAGTTGTAGCGATCGAGGGCTGCTAGTAATTCTTTTTCTCGACGCATGGTCATTACCGCTAAATCGAAGCCTAATTTCTGTATTTTTTCTAAAGTTTCGATCGCGGTGGGATGAGGAATATCTTTGTCTAAATGTTCTAGTTGATGTACCGTTTCGCGGCGCATTTTGGCAAATAATTCCGCTCGTTTTTCATCTAAACCAGAAATTCTACCTATTTTTGTTTCGGGAGTTTGCGATCGCTTCAGTTGCCAAAATTCCGATTTCGATAGTTGTTTAATTTCTCGGTCTGGATTTTTATGTTTTTGCAAACACATTTTATAAACGCTGTAGTAGCGATCGCTCACGTCCATTATCGGCCCGTCAAAATCAGTTATCAGTCTCAGCATTAACCTTTTTTGTTAAGTTTTACAAATTAAATTACCTTAGCTCGGTATTAATCGCAAATTGTTGTGTTGTCGATCGAACCTGGATGTGTTTGCGCTAACATACAATTATTTGCTCGCTGATTCAATAAAAAGCCCGAATCATGTTTGAAAGATTTACGGAAAAAGCGATTAAAGTAATTATGTTAGCCCAAGAAGAATCGCGACGTTTGGGTCATAATTTTGTCGGTACGGAACAGCTTTTATTAGGTTTAATGGGTGAAGGAACTGGTATTGCTGCTAATGTTTTAAATTCTTTTAGTATTAATCTTAAAGATGCCAGAATTGAAGTAGAAAAAATAATCGGAAGAGGTGCGGGTTTTGTAAATGTAGAAATTCCTTTCACTCCGAGGGCTAAAAGAGTTTTAGAATTAGCTTTAGCAGAAAGTCGGGAGTTAGGAACTAATTCTATTTCTACGGAACATCTTTTGTTAGGAATAATTAGCGAGGGAGGAGGTGTAGCTGTTAGAGTTATTGAAAATTTTGGGGTCAATTTAGATAAGTTGCGTAATAGCATTATAAAAAATATTGGCAGTGGGACTAGCGCAAGTTCGATCGCAAAATTTAATCGCGATCGTTCTAGTTTGCCAGAATCTTATTTAACTGAAAAATCGGAACTTCAAAAATGTATAAATGAATTACAAATAGCGATCGAAGCGGATAAGGAGTTAAGTTCTGAAACTAAAGAATTAGTATTAAAAATGGGAGAAATAATTTTAGGTAATTTTCAATATTTTCAGGACTATAATCAACAAAAAATAGCTGCAGATGCTTTAAAAATTTTACAATCTAGTCTCGATCGCGATCGCAATTACTTACAATCGATCGAAAATATTCAACAGATTTTATCGCAGACTGCTCTAAGAATTCAAAACTCAAAACGTTCATCTAAACAGTCAATTACAGTCCAAAATAGACCCAGATTTGAACGTTTTACAGAAAAAGCGATTGAAGTAATTATGTTAGCCCAAGAAGAATCTCGTCGTTTGGGGCATAATTTTGTCGGTACGGAACAGATTTTATTAGGTTTAATTGGTGAGGGAACTGGTATTGCTGCTAAAGTATTGAAATCTTTTGATTTAAATTTAGAAAATACTAGAATTGAAGTAGAGAAGATAATCGGTAGCGGGAAAGATTTTGTAAATGTAGAATTACCTTTTACCCGTAGAGGGAAAATAGTTTTAGAATTAGCTCTCGATGAAGTTCGCCAACTTAAAGAAAATTATGTATATCCCGAGCATCTTTTATTAGGAATAATTCGATCGGGAGATAATGTAGCTATTGAAGTTATGAAAAATTTGGGTGTTAATTTAGAAGAGTTAAACGAGCGCATTATTCAAGAATTGGCAAAGACTGAAAGAGAAAAAATTGAAGTAAAAAATGATGAATTTACCGAGAGTTTAGTTAAACTTTCAAACCGACTCGATCGCGTTTTTTCTGTCCTCAAAGATCTCAACTTAGAAGTATTAGAAATAAGCGATCTTGTTAAGAATGAAATTGAAAAAAACTCTATTTTAAATAGCGATTTTACAGGTAGTTTAGATCGATTACCCAAAAATTCTTTAATTAAAGGTTATTTAAAAGCTTTAAAAACGGCTATTTTAGCAGATAAAAATTTAACTTTTGAAGATAAAGAAGAAGCCTTGGAAATTGTAAATTTTTTGGCGCAAGCTAGTCTAAAAGCTTCAGATCTAGAAGTACAGAAATATGCAAAAACCGCTCTAAAAATTTTACGAGGAACGATCGCTCAATTGCCAGAAGATTCTCAATTAGTTAAAGATTGCCAGCAAATTTTACCGAAAATTTCTAGAATATTTAACTTATGAAGTTTAAAATAGCTCTCATCCTTTCTTTAGGATTATTTATTTTTTTCCTATTTTTGTTCGATAAAAATTTCAGCATAACACTAATCTTTTAGCTCAAAATAGATCTAATATTATGACTCCGAAAGAAGTAATTGAAAGACTTTTAACCGCAGAAAAAATACAAGGTAATTGGTTTACAGATATTTTTCTAAAACAAGTTCCTGCGGTACAAGTAGAACAAATTATAGCTACCCTCAAACAAGAATTAGGTGCTTATCAAGAAGTACAACAAGATGGCAACGATTTTCTAATTATATTTGAAAATGGTTCAGTTACTACTAAAATTAGTTTAAACGATCGAGGTAAAATTGCTAGTTTATTTTTTGAAACTCCCCGCTTGAAAATAACAAGTTTAGAAGCTGCTTTAACTGAATTGAAATCTCTTCCTGGTGAGATTAGTTTGTTAGTTAAAGAAGGTAATTCAGAAAAAATATCTTACAATTCTAGAACTCCTTTAGCTGTTGGTTCTAGTTTTAAATTAGCAGTTTTATTAGCTTTAAAATCGCAAATAGATGAAGGTAAAAAGTCCTGGGGAGATGTAGTAAAACTAGAACCTAATTACAAGAGTTTATTCCCATCTGGCTTGTTAGAAAATTGGCCCGAAGGATCTCTATTAACGATCGAATCTTTGGCAGCTTTAATGATATCTCAAAGCGATAATACTGCTACCGATACTTTAATCTATCTAGTTGGAAAAGATGCGATCGAAGCTTTATCCCCTCGCAATAATCCTTTTTTAACTACTCGCGAATTTTTTATCCTAAAATGGAGCAACCAAAGTAAAGAATTACTCGATCGCTATCGTAATAATAACCCAGCGAAACGACGAGATCTCTTATCTGAAATAGCTCAATATTCTTTACCAGAAGTAAGCGATGTAGATCTTACTAAACCGACAGCTTTAGATGTAGAATGGTATTTTAGTACCGAAGAATTATGCAACCTAATCGATCGAGTTAAAGATTTACCTTTAATGGGTATCAATTCCGGTTTGGCTAAGGCTAAAGATTGGCAAACAGTGGCTTATAAAGGAGGATCTGAACCTGGAGTTTTGAACTTGACTACCTGGCTAAAAGCAAAAAATAGCACAACTTATTGCGTTTCTGCTACTTGGAATAATAAAGAAGCTGTTTTAGACGAACTTCGTTTTATGAGCCTTTACACCAGCATTCTCGAACTTTTAAAGTAAATGAGCTTCGATCGAGTAGTAAGTAGTGAGTTTTTAACCAGAAAATTAGTTCTCAAATACTACAACTTGAAATTTCTTTAATATTATTCTTTACTCTTTACTCCCCTGCTAAAAAAACCTCCGATCTCTAACTTCCTACTTCCTGTGCCATTTCGTTACGCCACCTTTTTGGTCGATTAAAACTATTCCCATCGCGGCTAATTCATCTCTAATACGATCGCTTTCGGGATAATTTTTCGCTTTTTTAGCTTCAGATCTCTGTTTAATCATTTCTTCGATGCGATCGTCGCTGAGACCATTGTTTGCTTCTTTGATATCTGCTTCTTTTTCTGCTTTGAAGCCTAAAATTGCGGACAAATGTACTAAAGTCTGCCAAATTCCTGCTAATTCTTCAGGTGGTGTTTTAGTTTTTCCTTCGTGGACTAAGATGTTACCTTCTCTTTCTAGATCTTTAGCCAGTTCGAATATAATTGCAATTCCAGCAGCAAAATTAAAATCGCTATCTACCCCATCTTGAAAGCGTTGGAGATGTTCTGAGGATAAATTTAGCTCTTCTTGCTGCCAGCCTAATTCTTTACCATATTTATCCCCAAAAAGCAAGCCATCTTTTAAAGTTTGCCAACCGTTAGTAGCTGCTGCGATCGCATCTTCGGTAAAATCGAGGGGTTTGCTGTAATGTGCTTGAAGGATAAACAAACGGACTGCCATCGGATCTACGGGGCGATCGAGCAATTCGCGAATCGTGGTAAAATTCCCCTTAGACTTGGACATTTTTTCGCCGTCTACTTTGACCATGCCCGAATGCAGCCAATATTTAGCTAGAGGTTTGTTAGTAGCTGCTTCTGATTGGGCGATTTCGTTTTCGTGATGGGGAAAAATCAGATCGCTGCCACCGACGTGAATGTCGATCGATTCGCCGAGATGTTGTTTGACCATCGCAGAACATTCGATATGCCATCCGGGACGACCTTCACCCCAAGGAGACTCCCAAGCAGGTTCGCCAGGTTTAGAACCTTTCCACAAAGCAAAATCGAAAGGATCTTGTTTTTTAGAGGCTTCTGGATCTTCAACTCTACCACTAGCACCAGCTTGAAGGTCTTCTAATTTCCTGCCGGATAGTTTACCATAATCGCTAAATTTGCGAACCGAATAATAAACATCTCCCGATGCTGGATAAGCAAAGCCTTTTAATTCTAATTCTGAGATTAATCTTTTAATACCGTCGAGAGTGTGGGTAGCGCGAGGATAGAGATCGGCTTTTTGAATGTGGAGGCGATCCATATCTTCAAAATAAGCAGCGATAAAGCGATCGCTGACCTCTTGCATCGAAGAGCCTTCTTTGCGGGCCCGATTGAGGATTTTATCGTCGATATCGGTGAAATTTTGGACGTATTTTACCTGATAGCCGCGCCATTGTAAATAACTGCGAGCCACATCCCAAACCAAACAAGTTCTAGCATGACCCAAATGACAATAATCATAAACCGTAATGCCGCAGCAATACATGAGAATTTTATTATTTTCTAGCGGCTCTAAGGCTTGTTGGCTGCGAGTAAGAGTATTGTAAACGGTTAGGGTCATGATATCGAGATAAACTCAGACTTACATTGAAAGCAGAATATTTATATATTAAAGGGTTTGTGGGGCGATCGAAACACAAATTTCCAACCAATTCGATAATATTGAGATCGATGGGCATTAATTTTTTATTAATTGAATCGCAAATTTTGACCCAGAGAATAAACTAGATTACTAAAATATGTAAGATATGCGATCGAGATTTCCGCAACCACGAAATATGCTTGGAAATCTACTAATTTATATCAATTGACTTTTGGTTAAAGCAAGTTATGACAATAGCAAACACAGAATCGAGCCAACGATCCCGAATGGATGCCCCTAAAAGTGGTTTACCAGTCACAATTGTTACGGGTTTTTTAGGTAGCGGTAAAACCACCCTTCTCAATCATATTTTAAGCAATCAAGAAGGTCTCAAAACTGCCGTACTGGTTAACGAATTTGGCGAAATCGGAATCGATAACGAGTTAATTATCAGTGCCGATGAAGATAATAATATGGTGGAGTTGAATAATGGCTGTGTTTGCTGCACCATCAATAATGATTTAGTAGAAGCAGTATATAAAGTTCTCGAACGTTCTGACAAAATAGATTATCTGGTGGTAGAAACTACAGGAATAGCCGATCCGCTACCAGTCGCGCTAACTTTTTTAGGAACTGAACTGCGAGATATGACTCGTCTCGATTCGATAGTAACTATGGTAGACTCGGCTAATTTTAGTTTAGATTTGTTTAATAGCGAAGCAGCTTACAAGCAAATTGTCTACGGGGATGTCATCCTTCTCAATAAAACCGATCTCGTTGAAGAGGCTAAATTAGATTCTTTAGAACAGAGAATCCAAGAAATGAAAAACGATGGTGCGAGAATTTTACGCACTTCGAATTCTCAAGTATCCCTTCCTTTGATTATTAGTGTCGGTTTGTTTGAATCGGATAAGTATTTCGAGGAGAAAACAGAAGAACACCATCATCACGACCATCACCACGACCACGACCATCACCACGACCACGACCACGACCACGACCACGACCATCACCATTCACATCATCTAGAAAATGATGGTTTTAACTCCGTTTCAATTTCGAGCGATCGCCCCCTCTCTATTAAAAAGTTTCAAAATTTCCTCGACAACGAATTACCCGATAACGTTTTTCGCGCGAAAGGTATTCTCTGGTTCGATGAAAGTCCCAAACGCCACATCTTCCATTTAAGCGGCAAAAGATTCACCATCGAAGATGAAGAATGGAAAGGAGATCCTAAAAATCAGATCGTCTTAATCGGTCAAAATTTAGACACCGAAAGCCTCAAAAAACAAGTAGAAAAATGTTTCTGTTTACCTTCTACCAATCGCGGTAAAGGTTTTGGAGCTAAGTAAACAATAGGGAGATTTCACAGGTTAAGGTCACAGTAGGGGAAGAGAGAGCAAAAATATTATATTGGTTCTACTAACTTCGAATCCAAAGAATCAATTTTAAATTTAAAAACTCCTGACCCCTGACCCCTGACCTAAAAATAAAGATGCGCGTTATCATCCAACGAGTAAAATCCTCTTTTGTCGAAGTAGATGGGCAAATTATCGGCAAAATCGATCGCGGTTTGAATTTATTAGTCGGAATTTCCCCTGGCGACAGCGAAGAAAGACTGGACTGGATGGCAAGAAAATGCTTGGATTTACGTTTGTTTCCCGGCGAAAATGGCAACGGTTGGGAGCGATCGATCTTAGATATCCAAGGAGAGCTATTAGTAGTCTCTCAGTTTACTCTCTATGGCGATTGTCGCAAAGGCCGTCGCCCTTCTTTTAGCGGCTCTGCTAGCCCAGATCTTGCCCAACCTCTTTACGATCGCTTTGTGGCAAAATTACGATCGAGCAATCTTAAAGTAGAAACGGGTCAGTTTGGTGCGATGATGCAAGTAAGTATCGAAAATGACGGGCCTGTTACTTTGATTTTAGAAAAATGAATTCTAAAATTATTAAGTTCGATCGCTAAATATTATTCAACTAGAAACCCTCGAATGCATATTTTTTGTTATTTGTCAAATTAGGCGTTTTTTTGCACTTAAAAATCAGGCTGAAATGTCTTTGAAATATTTTTGAGTATGAATTTTATTGAAACGTAAAATATAGGTTAGAGGGAAGGTAATTTATCAATTTGAAGGGTTTATCTAAAAATAGACATAGTAACCCCTTGGTGCTTTTTTGAAATGATAGCATTGAAATCCAGGAAATACGTAGCTCTAAATTTTTTCGTTAAATACTGTAATATAAGCCATTTAAAATAAAAAAGTGTTTTGTGTAAGATAAAGTTATTAATAATGACGGTTTCGGGTAAAAATATTTTGTTTATTATTTAGAGTTATTTTTTAAGAGTCGATCGATAATTAAAAATAAAAATAATAGAAATCTCTTTACGATCGTTTTATAGCAAAATTGCGATCGAATCATTTAAAATTCCTAGAGCCAATGGCAAAAAGAAAACAGCAAAATGCTCAATTATATTTGGTTAGGAATGATTTTTATTTCCGTAGTAGTTGGCAGTATTACCGGAAATATAGATAAAGTAACGCAAGCAGCGATCGACTCGGCAAAATTAGCAGTAGAATTAGCGATCGGACTGATCGGTATCATGGCTTTATGGCTGGGAATAATGAAAATTGCCGAAGAATCGGGTTTAGTGCAGTCGATCGCGAAAATAGTCAGACCGATCGCCGTTTGGCTGTTTCCAGAAGTACCCCCAGATCATCCGGCTATGGGTGCGATTATCTTAAATATGGCTGCTAATATTTTAGGTCTGGGTAACGCTGCGACTCCTTTGGGGCTTAAAGCGATGCAAGAATTACAAGAATTAAATCCGCAAAAAGATACCGCTACTAATGCGATGTGTACTTTTTTAGCTATTAATACTTCTAGCATTACTTTAATTTTACCGGCTACTGTTGTCGGCTTGATGGGAATTCATGCCAATCAAATTTTTCTTTCGACAATTTTAGCTACAA
Organism: uncultured bacterium; assembly: GCA_964458305.1. GTDB lineage: Bacteria > Cyanobacteriota > Cyanobacteriia > Cyanobacteriales > JASJDA01 > JASJDA01. Next base: position 36,504 of record CAYWIH010000014.1, read on the forward strand.
CTATGTCTACGATCGCCGCAATTATTGCCGTGAAAGTATTAGAAAAATCCAAGAAATTTGCGATCGAATCTCCAACAGAAAATCAAGAAGAAAATCAATTAATATCTAAATAAAATAAAACGAGCGAATCTTTTGTAGATATTTTTAATACTGGATCTCAATAAGTCATCGACAGAAAATTAATTACCGTCTCAATAAAATAAAATGATCGAATCTTTTGTAGATATTTTTAATACTGGATCTCAATACGTAATTCCTCTTTTATTAGCTGGTATTCCTTTTTATGCTTTAGTTTTTAAGAAGGTTAAAGTTTACGAAGTTTTTGTAGAAGGGGCGCAAGATGGCTTTAAAATTGCCGTGCAAATTATTCCTTTTTTAGTAGCTATTTTAGTTGCGATCGGAATGTTTCGGGCTAGTGGCGCGTTAGATGTTTTAATCGGTTTTATATCGCCAGTTTTAAATGCGATCGGCTTTCCTGCTGAAAATGTTTTACTCGCTATTATGCGTCCTCTTTCTGGTGGCGGATCTTTTGGTTTGTTGTCGGAGTTAGTCACGACTTACGGAGAGGATTCCCTAATAGCTAAAATCGGTGCGACTATGTTCGGATCTACTGAAACTACTTTTTATGTTTTGGCGGTTTATTTTGGTTCTGTGGGGATTAAAAAGGTTCGTCACGCTTTAATTGCTGGTTTGATTGCCGATTTAGTAGGTATTTTCAGTGCCGTATATATATGTAGGTTTTTATTCGGTTAAATTTATTTTTTTGGGAAACTTACAAGTTATTTAATAATAGATTTTTTGTATATTAGTTAAATATTAATTGAATCTTAATTTTGTGTTTACTTTATTGATAAAATTGCTTAATAACTTTGTGGGACTTAAGTTTATTTGCTGAAGCGATCGAGTGGTTTGTTTGAATAAAATAAAAATAAACTCTCAACATTCTTCTTTTTATGACAAATAAAAATCCTAATTTAATTAGCATACTACCTTCGAAAAAAGCAAAAAAAATAAAACAAATTTACGTAATTTTAATAGCATTAATATCTTTATCCTTAGTGAGTTGCAATGAAAGCAACAAAATCGAAACAAGATTGGAAAAACCACAAGAAAACCAGACCGATCTAAAAGAAGAACCTATCGAAACCGATAAAATAAATATTTTAAATCCAGCACAAAAAGCCTGGTTAAAAGAAGCAGAATTAGGGCCTTACGCCACTGAAAACCAAGATTGGGAAGCGATCGAAGCAGCAGCAAAACAAGAAGGTAAAGTAATTATCTATTCAGTTTCATCTCGGATCTTTAAAATCAAAGAAAAATTCAAAGAAAAATATGGTATAGAAATAGTTGCTTACGATACTCTTGCTGACTTGCAATTGGAAAAATTACGAAACGATATTAAACAAGGTAATTATGAAGTCGATGTTCTTTATAATAACGATGTTGTCAAAATAAAAAGCGAATTTTTGCCTCAAAGTTTACTGTGGAATTTCGTACCCGATACAATTGCCGACCAGTTAAATGCTAACGAAAAAAATCCAATTTTAGTACAGCGTTGGACTAGCCAAGTTTTTATTTACAATAACAAACAATATCCCGATGGCCCGCCGATCGATAATTTATGGGATTTAACCAAACCCGAATGGCAAGGTAAATTTGTCATGCCAGATCCGATCTCAACTACCACTGCATCTAACGTCATTCAAACTATTTTGGAACATCCAGAAGAAATGGCAGCAGCATACGAAGCAGAATTTGGCGAAGAACTAACTATTTCTCCAGAATTGAAGGAAATTACCCGAAAAAATCCTTTATTAGGAGAAGCCAATGCAGCTACAGAATGGCTTTATCGCTTGTTAAAAAATAAACCAGTTTTTACCGACAGTACCGACGAAGCTAGCGACGAAGTAGGGTATTTTAAAGAACCGATCGGGATGACAACCTTTAGCAAAATGCGCTGGGTAAACCAAGGTAAATATCAATGGCAACCATTGTACGATCTCGAGCCAATAATGGGAGTATCGTATCCTACAGCATTAATGGTAGCCGATCGCGCCCCCAATCCCAATGCGGCTAAACTTTTAATTCGCTTCATGATGGAAGAAGGTTTCGAACCTTGGAACGTACCTGGGGATTATGCGGCCAGACAGGAAATTATGGAAGAACAGATCGAAGAGTTTAACATTCCCAATTTTGACGAGTTAAAAATGTGGTCGGTAGATCCAACTTATGTTTACGACAATCAATATACTTACATTACTCTTTATCGTCTGCTTATTAAAGGATCTTAGGTCGATCGAAAACTATGGATTATCAAAGTGAAAAATTTAGCATACATCAAATTGACTTCTCAAATTAAACAAAAATCCGATCGAACAGAACAAGTTTCAAAATCGATCGAAAACTACATTAATAAAGATAAATATACTAAATCTAGCGGACTAACTAAACTTTATTTAGTTGCTTTAAGTACTGTAGCCGGACTTTCGATCGCCGGTCAAGTTTTAATTCAATGGATTATAGTACAACAATCTAACGATGCCAAAATAATTAAAAAAGCTTCTAATCAAAGAACTCTCAGCCAGCAATTAAGTAAAGCAGCTTTAGTAATCGATTTTACTACCGATCCGATCTTAGAAAACGAAAGTTTAGCCGAACTAGAAACGGTTACCGAAGAATTAAAAAGCTTTCATTTTAAATTACAAGAAAATAATAATAGCGAGAATGTCACTGAATTATTTGCTGAGATTAAAAAAAATTATCAAGCTTTAATTCATTCTGCTGAAGGATTGATAGAATTAATTGAAAAAGAACGATCGGGAGAACTTATTTCTCCTTCCCTTAAAAGGGTTCTCGTGCAAGAAATTGTCCAAAAAGAAGATGAATTTAGTGCAGGAATGAATCGTATTGCTTTGCAATACAGTAAAGAAGCACAAGAGAAAGTAGAGGAATTAAAAAAAATTGAATTAATTTTACTGATCGTTACTTTAAAAGTCTTAATTTTAGAAGGATTATTTATTTTTCGTCCCGCAGCCAACCAAATCGTTTCAACTGTCAAAGAACTATTAGCAGCCCAAAAAGAATTAGAAAACAGTAAAGCCAGATATCTTGCTATTATCGAAGATCAAACCGAATTGATTTGTCGTTTTTTACCAGATCGGACAATTTCTTTTGTTAACAATGCTTTTTGCGATTATTTTAAAATAGACAAAGCCAAAGCGATCGGCGAAAATCTAAAAACCTTAGACCCCTTACACAATTTTTCTCTACTAAGTAAAAATCTTCATCGCTTAACCAAAGAACTTCCAGCAATTAGCGTCGAGCAATCTATTTTTATGGACGGTAGTTCGACTCGTTTCGTTCAGTGGAGAAACTGCGGCATTTTCGATAGTCAAGGAAAATTAATAGAGGTACAATCCGTCGGTCGCGATATTACTGAAAGCAAACAAGCCGAATATTTAACTCGGGAAAAAATTAGATTAGAAACAGAAGTAAGCGAACGACAAAAATCAGAAGCAGCCTTAAAAATTGCCGAAGAAAAATATCGCAATATCTTTGAAAATGCCATAGAAGGTATATTCCAAATTTCTACTTCAGGAGAGTTATTAAGTGCCAATCCAGCATTAGCAAAAATATACGGCTATCCATCGCCCGATCGAGCGATCGCTGCTAATTTCAACCCTAACAATCGAGATTTATACGTTAATTTTGACGATTACGTTCGCCTCAAACAAGATTTAAAAGAACAAGAAACTATTTATAATTTTGAAATAGAAATTTATCGTTTAGATCGAACTCCGATTTGGATTTCAATTAATATTCGTTCTCTGCGAGATAAAAATGGCAAAATATTCCGTTACGAAGGTAGCGCGATCGATATTACTGAAAATAAAAAAGCTCGAGAACAACTAATTAAAAGTGCTTTATACGACAATTTAACTAACCTTCCCAACCGCACTTTATTCATGGAAAGGCTAAATAAGAAAGTTCGAGCCGATCGAGAAGATCGCAATTGTTTGTTTGCCGTTTTATTTGTCGATTTAGACCGCTTTAAAGCAGTTAACGATAATTTAGGTCACGAAGTAGGCGATCGCCTGTTAATCGAAATTTCTCGCCGTTTAGAGTCGGTGGTTCGCATTTCCGACACCGTTTGTCGCTGGGGAGGTGATGAATTTGTTATTCTACTCAATTCGATCGAAACCAAAAACGATGCTACTAAAATCGGCGATCGCATTCTCGAAAAGTTAACCCAAACCCTGACGATCGGCCAGCATCAATTATTTCCTAGCGGTAGCGTCGGTATTGCTTTGAGTAGTTCCGGTTACAATGATGCTGAGGATCTTTTACGAAATGCCGATACTGCTATGTATCGAGCTAAAGCTAGAGGTAAATGTCGATATCATCTCTTCGAGTAAACTATTTGGTTGAAATTTTATTTAATTATTAAAAATTTTAAAAAACCAATTGCAACTAAAAATTAAAATATCTATAATAATTTTTACCAAAAATATTAATATAGATTTTGACCCCAATAATCCCTTTTCTCAAAAGCAACAAATGTCGCATAATTAAACAAAAAATCTCTAAAATACCTCATCCTACACCACAAATTAAATCAAAATAATCATGGTACGAATTAGTGCAAAAACTTTGATTGGTGTTGGCATTGGTATTTCCCTAATAATTATTAGCTCGATCGGCAGTTGGCAGGTTTACAATAGAACCAATATTAAAAAAGATCTGAGGAAGTTGTTAGAAAATAAAAGATGTATTAGATGCCATCTTGCTGGGGTGAACCTTCACGATGCTAACTTAGATAATGCTGATTTATCGAGTGCAAAAATGGTTCGAGCTAACCTAAAGAAGGCTTATTTAAAAGATAGTAATTTAAATAATACTAATCTTACCAGAGCTATTTTAATTAATGTTAACTTAATTAACGGCGACCTCACTAATAGTATATTAATTAACGCCGATCTTACTAGTGCCAATTTTACTAATGCCAAATTAATTAATGCCGATCTTACTAATGCCAATTTAACCGAAGTAAATCTTACCAATGCGAATTTAATTAATGCCAATTTATCTGGTGCTAATCTATACGACAGCGATCTTTATCGAACTAATTTACGGAATGCTTACGGTATAACAGTCGAGCAAATTAAACAAGCTAGAAACTGGCAAAATGCTATTTACGATCGAGATTTTCGCGAAAAATTAATTAAATATCACAAAGATCCATCTTTTTAAAAAGTCCTTTTAAACCCCAAACAGCATTACCAAACCACCAATGCAAAACCGGAAGATGTCCCAATTTAGCATCGAGATTAAAATCTAACTGACTAAAAGTCAACCAACTACCATTTTTACACCAGCCAACCCGTTCGCCAAAAACTTTATAACTTTTTGTATCGCTAGCTTGCCAAATCTGATTTTGTATGCTCAAACCGAAACGTTTTTGAGAATATTTCAACCAAAGCGCGTCAATAATTTCTAAATCCTGACAAGAAATTAAATTAATATCTTCTCTGCCCAACCATCCCCGTTTTTCTTGAGAAGCAGCTAGAAGTAAAAGACGTTCGGTTTCTTGGTTAGCAGCAAACCAGGCTTGGTTTTTGAGCAAATTAAACAATTTAGTATAATCGATACCTCGATCGCTCGTAAAAACCAGATCCTCAGATCGAGTCGGCCTCGCAATTAAATCAACTTCTCGATCGTCGAAAGTAGCAGCAAAAATACCGCATTGCTCTAATTTTAAATTTAAAGTATGTAAATACTTGTGCCAAGAAGATCCGGCAAACCAACGAGGAGAAGGTAAATGACCCACCAAAGAACGATCGCTATAATCGTAAATAGCAGTGCGAGGGTTAAAAGGAGGAGGCAAAGGCCAGCCAACTCGATCGCAAAATAAATGATATTCTTGTTTGACTTCTCGGAATATTTGAGTTTGTATTCTATAGCCGAACCTTTGTTGCGATCGAACCACCCAAAGCAGATCGATTAATTCTAAATGGTGGTTGGGTATATTTTTGAAATCGTTGTGGGATAAATAAGTTTCGATCGCCTTGCCAGCCAATTGAGATAAAATTATCCAAGTTTCTCGATCGGCCTCTTGCCATTGCCGACACCAGAGATAATGTTTGAGTTTGCTGTAATCAATTTCAATATTATCCCTCATAAGTTGGTTACAAAAGGCAGTTTCTTTCTTATATAATTCCCTCAAACACCAAAAAATCGATATGTCCTCTCTTATTACCTTGTTAAGCGATTTTGGCTTACAGGATGTATATGTCGGGGCGATCGAAGGCATTATCGCCCAAATTAGCCCCGCAACAAAGATAATACATCTAACCCATCAAATACCCCCGCAAAATCTCATTGCGGCTAGGTTTTGCTTGTTAAATGCAATACCATATTTTCCAGATCGTACCGTACATATTGCTATAGTAGATCCTGGAGTTGGCAGTTCTCGAAGATCGATCGCGATCGAATTTACTAAGGGTTTTTTAGTCGGCCCCGATAACGGTATTTTTAGCGGTATTCTCAGTTTATATCCACCAATAAAAGTATTAGAATTAACTAATTCTAAATATTGGTTTACCGACAATCCCAGCAATACTTTTCATGGTAGAGATATTTTCGCACCAGTAGGGGCTTATTTAGCAAACGGAGTACCTTTTAAAAATCTCGGTCGAGCGATAGATATTAATAGTTTAGTTAGTTTAAAAATTCCTGCGATCGAAATAACTAAGACTGGCATTCTCGGTAGCATTCAATACATCGATCGCTTCGGAAATTTAATTACTAACATTCCCGAAAAAGCATTAAAAAATAAAAAATGGGGTTGGCAATTAAACGATGAAATTATTCCCTCGGCTAACACCTACAGCGATCGACTCCCCGGCCAGCTCGTCCCCTTAATTGGTTCTCACGGCTGGATCGAAATTGCGATAAATGGCGGCAACGCTCGATCTATCTTACAACTAAACTACGGCGATCGAGTCGAAATAGTATTCATTTAATTGTCGATCCCTTTGTCTGGCTTATAGATAGATTATAGTATTTTTATCATGATACCAATACAGCCGTTCTTTTGCCAGCGCGATCGACAAGTATTAAAATATAATTCTTATTTTTTCAAGTATCATTAACTAATGACATTATTAAGGAAATAATCAAAATTAAAAAAAATTGAAAAGATATGTTACAAACTAGGTTAGTTTCTCACTATCAATTAATTAAAATTTTAGGTAAAGGGGCTTTTGGAACTACTTATTTAGCCAGAGATATATACTTGCCAGGAAATCCTGAATATGCAATCAAAAAACTCAATCCCAACACTCGAGATAAAAATCTTTTAGAAGTAGCGAGAAGGTTATTTAAAACCGAAGCAAGAGCGTTGCAAAAACTAGGACAACATTCGCAAATTCCCAGACTAGTAGCTAATTTCGAGCAAAACCGTAGATTTTATATAGTTCAAGAATTTATCGCAGGACACAGTTTAAAAAGAGAATTAGTAGCAGGAGAAGCTTGGAGCGAAGAGCGAGTCGTTCAAATGCTCGAAGATTGTTTGAAAATTTTAAAATTCATTCACGATCGCGGTGTAATTCATCGCGATATTAAACCGAACAATTTTATTCGCCGTCAGGAAGATAATAAATTAGTTTTAATCGATTTTGGGGCGGTCAAACAAGCGATCGGTCAAAACCAAACCTTGCATACGATCGGCATCGGAACTAGAGGTTATATGCCCCCAGAACAAGCGATGGGAAAACCACGTTTTAGTAGCGATATTTATGGTTTGGGGGTAATTGCTTTGCAAGCCTTAACGGGATTAAAACCAAAAGATTTTCAAAAAGATGATAATGGGGAAATTATTTGGCTGCATCAAACTAAAGATATTAATATCAATCCCAAATTGGTCAGAATTATTAATAAAATGATTCGCTTGGATTTTCAAGAACGCTACAATTGTGCCGAAATGATTTTACAAGATTTAAATCATTTACATAGAAATATCTTTTTTATCTGGCCCGATCGCAGTTTTTCAAGCAACCCGATAAACATATCCTATAACGAGGGAGGATTCTTAATTGGTGAAGGGGAAAATTACTTTAATAATAAGACTTCAACTAACAATTCAAAACTGAAATTTATCGTTGCCATCTCAATGATAATTTTAGGAGCGATCGCAACTTTAATAGGCATTAATTTTCAAGAGCGTCACGAGCGCAAACACATCGATCGACCTGGTATATTTAATGCTTTCGTCTTGATAAAATAAGATGAAAAGACCCCAAACTAGAGTAGTTTTAGCAATTACTGCTGACGGTAAAATAGCAGACGAGAAGCGATCGCCCGCTCGTTTTGGATCTGCGATCGATAAAGCACATTTAGAAAAACAAATCTCTCTAGTAGACGGAGTAATCTTCGGTGCTGGCACTTTACGCGCTTACGGCACTAGTTTACCCATCAAAGATCCAAACTTACTAGCAAATAGAGCAAAATCAAATTTAGCCCCCCAACCGATACATATAGTTTGTTCGGCCTCTGGAAGTTTAGATCCGAACTTGCCTTTTTTTAACCAACCAATACCCCGTTGGTTGTTGAGTACCACCAAGGGAGCAAAAAGATGGCAAAATACCAAAGATAGTTTCGTTCGCAATTTAATTGAAAACCCAATCGATTGGATCGAAATATTTGCCCGATTAGCAGAATTAGGAATAAAAAAATTAGCTATTCTAGGAGGTGGAGAATTAATTGCCTCCTTGCTACCATTAGATTTAATTGACGAATTTTACCTGACGGTTTGTCCGCTCCTTTTAGGCGGGAAAAACGCCCCAACACCAGTAGAAGGAATCGGTTTAGACCCTAAAGTTGCTAAAAAATTATACCTTGTAGGGATCGAGGCGATCGAAAGCGAAGTATTTCTTCACTATCGCCTGCAACATTAATTAATATTGTTGTTATTTTAATAGTGTCTCCCTACTCCAAAATATTTATGGTCGAACAAATTAAGCCCCAAATAAGTCTAGCTTGGATCGAAAAGATCGCAGAAATACCGCAGCAAGAATGGGATAACCTCGCTATGCCCCTAAAAACCCCTTTTTTAGAATGGGAATGGCTCAATAATATCGAAACATCCCGCAGTGCAGTACCTCGGGCTGGTTGGCAACCCTGTCATTTAACAGTATGGCGCGATCGAAGATTAATTGCTGCTGCGCCATTGTATATTAAAGGTCATAGTTACGGTGAATTTGTTTTTGACCATCAATGGGCAGATTTATCTTATCGTTTGGGAATAGAATATTATCCTAAAATGTTGGGTATGACTCCGTTTACTCCTGCTGTCGGCTATCGCTTTTTAATCGATCCAAGAGAAGATGAAGAGCAAATAACAGAAATAATGGTAGCCGCGATCGACCAGTTTTGCGATCGGCACAGGATTTCTGGCTGTCATTTTCTTTTTGTCGATCCAAACTGGAAGCCAGTGGTAGAAAAATACGGTTTTACTCCTTGGATGCATCACAGCTATATTTGGCAAAATAAAGACTTTAATAGTTTTGACGATTATTTAAAGGTATTTAATGCCAACCAACGTCGTAACATTAAAAGAGAACGCAAAAAAGTAGTTAATGCCGAATTAGATGTCAAAGTATTTACTGGGGAGGAAATACCTCGCAATTTTTATCCTTTAATTTATCGTTTTTACAGCAGTACCTGCGATAAATTTTGGGGCGGAAGTAAGTATTTGACTCGCAAATTTTTCGAGCAACTCTATCCCAATTATAGCGATCGCGTTTTGTTAGTTGCTGCTTTCCATGAAAATAACGATCGCAAACCCGTCGGGATGTCTTTTTGTTTGCATAAAGATGAAAATCTTTACGGACGTTATTGGGGTTGTTTTGACGAATACGATTGCTTGCATTTTGAAGCTTGCTATTACAAACCGATCGAATGGGCTATTAATAATAATGTCAAAATTTTCGATCCTGGTGCGGGAGGAAGGCACAAAAGACGGCGCGGTTTTCCTGCTACTGCCAATCACAGTTTGCACCGTTTTTATAATCCTCGCATGAGTAAAATAATTTCAGCTTATATCGACCAAATTAATGGGATGGAAGCAGAAGAAATCGAGGCAATTAATAACGATCTTCCTTTTAGCAAGCGGGAAATTAAATTAGATATTTAACGGAGGTTAAAGTCGTGTCAGAAAATATAGTTTATCAAGGTCAATTTGGCGAATATACTATCGATCGCTCCGATCGCATCGGTGTAATCGTTTATCGGGCTGGAATGGCGATCGCTGCTTTAAGCGTGGCTGTGGGTGGTTTTCTCTTTTTAGGTTTGGGAGCAACTCCAACGGTTTTATCATGGTTGACGGTCTTGTTTTTTACTTTTTCTGCTGGTTTGGGTATTAGTTTGGCAACCATTCATATCTATTTAATTCCTTTACATCGTCTCTTACAATTATTTTGGGCGATCGGAACTTTGTCGGCAGCATTTATCGTTTTTAAAACTGACCAACCTCTGGCTTTATATATTTACAATAATCCTCTTTCTCTGCTCGGTGTCGGTTTTATTTTTGCTGCTTTAACTGGGATATATTTTAAGGAGGCTTTTTGTTTTAATCGGATCGAAACTCAAGTTTTAACTTTCATCGTTCCGGCACTGTTTTTAGGTCATTTAATCGGTTTCGTTCCCGTCGATTGGGAAAAGGTTTTATTAGATCTTTGGTTGGTTTTATTTGTTGTTTTTGCTGCTCGTAAAAGTTTTCAAGAAATTCCTGCCGATATCGGCGATAAATCTGTTTTCGATTATCTTAAAAAACAGAAATCAACTAGTAATACTGCTTCTTGAAATAAATAAAAAAAAATATTCGATCGATTAGACAATAATAAAAACCAAACAGCCTACAAAAAAAATCTTATCGATCGAACTGTTTTAGATTATCCTAAGTAAGGCAAAAGAAGGAAAAAACAGTAAAAAAATCTCGGCGATCTGCAAAAAAGTCAAACAAACTAACAAGTAACTAGATGGAAGAAATAACAAACAGCCAATATTGGTATCAATATCCCATTAAAGTTCAACCCCATCATACCGATTATGCCGGATTAGTTTGGCACGGAGCTTATCTTACCTGGATGGAAGAAGCTAGGGTAGAATATCTTCGAGCGGCAGGTTTGGAATATGCCGATCTAGTAAAGATTGGTTGCAGTTTGTTAGTAGTAGATCTGTCTTTGCGCTACCATCAGGGGATGCAAATGGGACAAAAGGCGATCGTCAAAACAAGAATAATCCCGAGCAAAAAAGTGAGGATTATTTGCGATTATCAAATTCAATCCCCAGACGAGCGCGAATTATTTGTCAGCGGACAAGTGAGTTTAGTAGCAGTAGATACAGACAAAAACAAGATAATGCGTAAAGTCCCCCCAGAATTAGAATCTGCGCTTTATACCAACACTCGCGAATAAATAGTTTAAATTAAAAAGTATAAACTGTCATATAGCTTCGCTTTAAGTCGATAGAAAATAGAAGTCAAACCGCTTCGAGATTGTTGAAAAAAATTGAGGCGATCTAGCCATTATCGACTCGAACCGTTGCAACCCGAGACAGATAGATTAAATGGATTAGCCCGAGTGAAAGATTATTCTGCCACGTTAAAATTAAATATTGAAGAAATATTCCCTTTTAAATTAGACGATTTCCAAAAACAAGCGATCGCGGCCCTCGATGCTGGAAAATCGGTAGTAGTTTGCGCCCCTACAGGATCTGGTAAAACCCTAGTGGGCGAATACGCTATCTATCGCGCGATGTCTCAAGGAAAGAGAGTTTTTTACACCACACCCCTCAAAGCCCTCTCAAATCAAAAATTTCGCGACTTTCAGCAGCAATTTGGCTCGGAGCAAGTAGGTAGAAACGTTAAAGAAGTAGGATTGATTACTGGAGATATTTTAATCAATCCAGAAGCACCGATCGTAGTTATGACTACAGAAATTTTTCGTAATATGCTCTACGAAACGCCGATCGGACAAGTAGGAACTTCGGTAAAAGATGTCGAAACAGTAGTTTTAGATGAATGTCATTATATCAGCAACAAAGGCAGGGGTACGGTCTGGGAAGAATCGATCGTCTACTGTCCCCCAGAAATTCAGATAGTAGCTCTTTCAGCCACGATCGGCAACCCAGAAGAATTAACCGATTGGATCGAGCGAGTGCGAGAGCGGGCTACTGTTGGTAAAAATATAAAATACAGTTGCGAATTAGTTAATTCCGATTATCGTCCCGTTCCCCTCAAATTTCATTTTATTAATAAAAAAGGTTTATTTCCCCTACTCGACGGCAAACAAGAAAAGTTAAATCCTCGTTTGAAACAAAAAGGAAAAAATAAAGGTTCGCGGCGCAGATTTAATCGAGAAGATTGCCCGGAAATAGCAGAAGTTATTGCCCAGTTACAAGCTAAGGAAATGCTGCCAGCGATCTATGTAATCTTTAGTCGCCGAGGCTGCGATCGAGCCGTAGAAGATTTAACTTCTTTAGTTTTAGTAACTCCAGAAGAAGGGAAAAAATTGCAAGCAATCTTGTTAGAATTCTTCTTGGCAAATAACTACGAACTGCAAAAAATATTGCTAGATAGTTTGGCTAAGTTGTCTCCAGATTTAGAGCAAAAATTGATATCTTATGCGGCAAAAAATCCCGATTCCCTAACGGAATTAGTCGAATTTCTCGCTCGCAAACCAGCAATTAAAACCCAATTATTTCAAGTATTAGGTCAAAAATCTAACTTTGCCAGAGGAGAACAATTAGAACCTTTAACCAGGGGAATAGCAGCCCATCATGCCGGAATTTTACCAGCTTGGAAAGAATTAGTTGAAAAACTGTTTGAATTGGGTTTAATTAAATTAATTTTTGCAACGGCAACCCTTTCGGCCGGGATTAATATGCCCGCTCGCACCACGGTAATTTCTTCCCTTTCCAAACGCTCCGACGAAGGACACCGACTTCTCACCCCCTCAGAATTTTTACAAATAGCAGGCAGAGCAGGAAGGCGAGGCAAAGATACGATCGGTCACGTAGTTACGGTACAAACACCCTTTGAAGGGGCAAAAGAAGCCGCATATCTAGGTACGTCCGGGGCAGAGCCATTGCGAAGTTGGTTTACACCATCCTACGGTATGGTACTTAATTTACTACAAAAACACAGCATCGAACAAGCAAAAAATCTTTTAGAGCGCAGTTTTGCTGAATATCTCGCTCAATTGAAATTAGGGCCCGAACAAGAAGCGATCGCCTCAATAACTACAGAACTAGCTAAAATAGACATCGAACTTGCCGCGATCGATGTCAGTCAGTTTGCCAGTTTTGAAAAACTCAGAGAGCGTCTCAAAGAAGAATATCGCCTCTTAGAAATACTGCAAAAACAGGCAGAAAGTGCTAGAAAACAAGAAATTGCGCCCTTAATACCCGATTTAGAGCCGGGTAGAGTCCTCTATCTTAAAGGTAAAAATGTCACCGTTACCCCGCCGATAGCAGCAGTATTGATTGCTAAAATACAAGGATCGGGCCGATCGCCGGATCTAGTTTGTTTGGGTAAAGATAATCGCTATTATATCGCCTCTAGCATCGACGTAACCGACATTAGTACCGAAATAATTCCCGAAACAGAGATCGATGCGATCGAACTGCCCAATTTAAACGGTAAAATTCAACTAGGTAGGTGGCGCAAAGGTAACGAAACAACCGCCGCTATTTGCGATCGCATCCCTGCAAACAATCGCGAACTTTCTCACTCCGCACCAGAAGTAATTGCCCAACAATTGGTAGTAGACAAAGTTCAAGCCCAATTAGACAATCATCCCCTGCAAAAATATAAAAGTCCCGGCAACTTAATCAAACGTCACAAACAAAGGGTAATTTTAAGGGGCAAACTCCACAAAACCCAAGTAAAATATCAAAAACACAAATCCTACAGTTCTTATTATTGGGAAGAATTTCTCAATTTAATCGAAGTTTTGCGAGAATTTGACGCACTCTCCGGTTTTACCCCCACAACCCTAGGACAAGCAGCAGCAACAATTAGAGGCGAAAACGAACTGTGGTTGGGTTTGGCTTTAATGTCGGGAAGTTTGGACGATCTCGCCCCCCATCACTTAGCTGCAGCAGTTAGTGCTTTAATTACCGAAACCCCACGAGCGGATAGTTGGAGCAATTACGAACCCTCGATCGAAGTATTGCAAGCCCTCGGCATTAAAAAACCAGATAACACAGATAGTAGCTCAATGGCAACCAATTTGTGGGAAACTAGGAGAAAACTTAACCAAATTCAAAATCGTTACGACGTTGCTATGCCCGTTTGGTTGGAGCGGAATTTAATCGGTTTGGTAGAGCAATGGGCTTTGGGAATTGAATGGGGCGATCTCTGTGAAAATACCAGTCTCGACGAAGGCGATATTTTAAGAACGATCCGCCGCACTGTAGATATACTCTGGCAAATACCCCAAGTTTATCAATTATCGGACAATTTAAAAGCTAATGCAAGAGCCGCGATCGCAGGAATGAAACGCTTTCCGGTGTAAGATAGAATAATTGCTTCAATAGCGATTTTTGGGTAAATCTCACCATAGCAATTTCTTGGAAGTAGATGGATATTAAGCTAACTTGGAGTAAAGGGTAAAGTAATTTTATAAGTAGTTTGCGAACTTTAACCTTTCAATCTCGCCGCCATACATCTATCACTTTCAATCAAGGTGTAAGTGTATTTACCCACACATAAGTAATATGGAGTTAAGTAGTGTTAAGGATCGATCGATATCACTTAAGAGCTTCTTGGAAAAATCTTACAGGCAAAATCGGCAGCAAAAAAATATTCTTTATTTTATTTTCGCTTTTACCTTTAAGTCTAATCTCGCCCGAAGCGGCAAAAAGCGCGGAAACAAAAGTAAAAACAGCTAATTTAAGAAATGTTACTCCCCTCAATAATGAGCGTACAGAGACGATCGAAACTAAAAACGATGATGCAATCGTCGCAGGCCTGAATATCATCGCCATAAGCGAAGAATTTGCCGATTTGGTGGGTCGTTTTGAGAGTACCGTAATCGGTATAGCAGCCAAATCGATCGGCAACAACCTTAGTTTAGGCAATTTTGCCAATTCCAATTCCTTCAGACAAACAACTTCAAATTCTCAAGCAAAAGCAGCATTAACTGAAGCAAAAGCAAAATATAATAAATTTCAAGAATTATTACGATCGGGCCGGTATGGAGAAGCAAAACAAGAATGGCTGTCGGCAAAAAATATACTTTTAAATAACTATCCCACCGATCGCGCTTCAGAAACAGCAGAAATAAGAGCGATCTGGCTCGATCGCGGTACGATAGTTAAAGCCAAAGGAGAAAGAGATCTCGCCAAAATTTTCGATCGCCTAGCAGCAGCAGGAATCAATACAGTATTTTTTGAAACCTTAAACGCCAGCTATCCGATCTATCCCAGTAAAATCGCCCCAGAACAAAATCCTTTAACCAAAGGATGGGATCCCCTCAAAGCAGCCGTAAAACTTGCCAAAGAGCGAGATATGGAACTCCACGCTTGGATTTGGACATTTGCTGCAGCCAACCAGCGTCATAACGAAATTCTCAACAAACCTCAAGAATATTTAGGGCCAGTACTTTCTCGCCATCCAGACTGGGCAATAAGCGATCGCCAAGGTCGCATCTTCAATCATAAAACACACAAAGCCTTTTTCGATCCTGCCAATCCAGAAGTACGTAAATATCTTTTATCGATCGTCGCAGAAATTGCCAGCAACTATGCAGTAGACGGAATTCAATTAGATTATATTCGCTATCCTTTTCAATCTCCCCACGCCGACCATATTTTTGGATATAGTAATTCAGCCAGACAACAATTTCAAGCAATTCACGGCACAGATCCGATCGAAATCGATGGCAGAGCAGCTAAACTATATAAATGGAATCAATTTCGCATCCAACAAGTCGATCGCTTCGTCGAACAAACATCTCAACTACTAAAATCTAACTATCCCAACTTAATTTTATCCACCGCAGTATTTCCCACAGCAGAAGGACATCGTTCCTACCAAATTCAACAACATTGGGAAAAATGGCTGCAAAAAGGCTGGATCGATACCCTCGTACCGATGACCTATGCTAATACTACATCGGAATTAGAGCGCAAAAGCCAACCACTATTCAACCAATTTATTCAACCAGGGACTTTAATCGTACCAGGAATTAAACTCTCCAACGTACCCGATCGCGTCGTAGTAGATCGGATGCAATTATTGCGAGACTTACCTACTGGCGGTTACGCCCTCTTTGCTGCCGAATATTTTAATCCCAACCTCAGCAATATTTTAGGTAGCATTCAAGGCAGATCCAGAGCAAAATCTATCTTACCTTATCGCGAGCCATTTAAAGCCACCGAACTGCGCTATGAAAATTTACAAAAAGAATGGATTTATCTGGTCTCTAGCGGTCAAATATCCCTCGATCGCGCCACAATGCAACAATGGGCTAGTAAATCTCACGATCTCGAAGTTGCTTTCAAAGAATTAGCAGATAATCCTTCGAATATGAATTTTTTATCCGCTCGATCGGCACTGCGATCGTATCAAAGAGAGTTTCCCACTTGGCTGAAACAATATCAACAGGATAATCCATATTTAGTAAATGCTTGGTCTAATCGTTTGAAAACCCTCGAAGATCTTTTAAGTTACGGCGATCGGACTGTTTTAAGAAGTAATGGAAGTAGGGTGGTGAGGAGGTAGAGTTCAGTCGGTCAGAAGGTGAGGGGTCAGGGGTCAGTCGGTCAGTCGGTCAGTCGGTCAGAAGGTCAGGGGTAAACTATTTAATATTGATGCTGTCAATCTTAAATTAATAGCGTTCGATCGCAGATTGAAACTTCTGACCTCTGAGCTTACGAACGAAGTGAGTCTGACCTCTGACCTCCAATCGCTGACCTCTGACCTCACTATTATGAGTTTTCTTTTAAAGATTTAATTATTTTTACTAACGTTCCTATGATGCCGTTTACTTCTTGTAGAAGGGAAGAAAATAGGTGTTCTGGTATTATTTGACTTGTAATAAATATATCGATCCAATATTCTGTTTCTCTAGCTTCTTTTAAGGCGATTTCATACTTATTAATAAAATCTTTTCTCGATTGTGCAGAAACAGCTTCTTGACAATTAGCACCGATCGATGTAGAAGAACGTAGGAATTGCTTGGCTAAAATGACCGCAGGATGGTTAAAACTTTTCCTATCAATAATTCTAGAATAAGCTTTAATAGGTCTAACAGCAAAAAGCTTAGTCCTCTCTTGAATAGTATTATTATGAGCCACAATGAAAAAGCAATTTAACTATCTTCAGTTTAGCGATCGCATATTAAATTTTCGTTAACCCCTGACTCCTAACCCCTGACCCCTGACCAATGAACCCAAAAAAAAAAAAAAAAAAACAAAAAACAAGAAAAAAAAAAAAAAACACAAGAAAATAAAACAAAAAAAAAAAAA
>CAYWIH010000015.1:0-28061 GCA_964458305.1 uncultured bacterium
ATGGTTGGAATTCCTAGTGGGCGTGCTTGCTCCGTCCTTACGCCGAGGAGACCTCGGCGCGGGCGGTGCGCTTTTCCTGGTTTTGGAATCCAAACTCTGCGGACAGGGTCGGATTTTCCCGTTAATGGTACGAGAGAGTAAACCAGTTCTAGACGTTGTAATGGTGTTAGTGATTTAACACCATCTATGCCTGCTGTTTTTTTGCCTTGATTGTCTTGAGCCGGGATGGGGGCTTTATTGATTGGATTGATTTGAGGCCAAGATTGATAAGTTTGTATTGAAGCCCCCATGAGTGCCCTTCTAACCGCTATTGCTTTCGCGAAGAAGCTTCTGAGCAGTAGTTTTTGTAGTCTGCGGACTACTTTGACATCATCACGAAGACTAGCTTGATAAATACGTTTTTGTAGAGAGAATACGACTGCTTGCTCCGTCCTATAGGCGAGGAGACCTCGCCCCGGGCGGTGCGCTTTTTCCGCCCGTTTCCAGGGGATTTGATGCCAGTATTCGATTCTGCTTTTAGGTCTGTGATTAGACTTTATCATCGGTGAATATACTCTTGAAATACGTCCTTATCTTCCATGTTTCCGTGTGTACGTCTGCATATCCTAGGAGTTACCCAGTCATGCGTGGGACTATCGAGATTGACTCGATTAGGCATTTGCTTCTTACACAATCTCGCCTCTGAGTTACCTACATTCTTTGTAGATTTTGCATCTTGGTTGATTACTCCGTTAATCGACCTTACGGAGAGTAATCCCAGAGGTTAATTCGTTCCTAATTAGCTTTGTTTCTGTTTTTAGAACTATCTTTATATCACCAGAGGGTTGTGGGTGTAAAACAATCTATAGAAATGCTAGATTGTCTTTTACTGTTGTACTTACGCAGTTTTCTTTCCTCGTGGTCGTATTTCGACCGCAGCGTATCAGCCTTATTTCGCTACTAAGACGTGTTGAATTTTGGTGACTTACCGATGTTCGCCATTGGCTGTTCGTGAACAGTTGCTAGCCGAGTTTCTACCTTGGGCTAATAGATATCGACACATCACCCCGCTTCAGGGATTGAAGACCACTCTCTACCCTGGGGGCTACGCTTTCACTCCTTACACCTGGAGGGATGGACTTGTCTGTCTCTTTAAAAGATTAGATACTTTCGTTACATTTCTTAAATCTATCGACTTTAGTTGTATCTATTTATACCAAACTCACCATCAAGCTAATTAAGTTGTCAAGGTTCTGATAGCATTTATGCGGCTATCTTTCACTTGCGGCTAATCCCTCTAACCCTTTAAGGTTTGTTTTTCTAAACAATAAATCGCACATTCCTAATCCAACTATAGCGGCAAGGTAATAGAGATAATTTAAGAGAGTAAATAATTTTCCTCGGCGATCGACTAAAAAACAAGACTAGCAGGCCTCGACTTTATATAATTGAGAGAGTGTGGGCGACGTGAAGTCGTTTGAGGGGAATCTAATTATAACATAAATTATACATTAGATTTTTAAAGTGGAATGCTGTCATTCCTTCCTATAGTCTGCAACGGTCAAAATGACTGCGTAAATAGGAATTCCCACCCAAAAGGGGCGTTTGGAGTAATCCGAGGGTCTCACAGCTAGAGGGTAATGCTGAACCCGCCACTGTAACTACAATAAGACGGGAAGCTAGGGAAAGATAAGTAAGGTTGAACGAAAGTAAATCCTCTTAAGGTTCGTTACTCTAAACTATCCGAAACGTAGTTGATACGGATAGCCAAGCAGAGGAGAAAGGAATTGTTTACATCCTTCTCGATGGATACAAGTGCTTACACTAACACTGTATTCGCAGACCCGGCTTCGGACTACAGAGGGCAATCGTACTTATCGAATCTTTAACAAACGGAACACGGAAACCCCATTAGGTTCTTATGTCTAGGTCGATGACATAAGTAGGCTAGAGGTAACAAAAGCGGAATTATCTAGTGGGAGCAAGCAGAGGTTAAAGCGAATGCCGTCCGTGGAAACACAAAGGAAACCCTATAACCTGACGGATAGGGCGTTAGATTTATATCAAATCATAGACGAAATACCCACGATGAAAATCATGCTGACAACCGAAACCTAAGAATGCTACAGAGACTAACGTGAAAGTTCAAATGTATTTTGAAAAGTTAGACACTGACAAATCGTCAGAGAACGTAAAGAATATTACTGACTGGTGGGCAATCGATTTTAAGAAAGCTTATCGGAATGTCGAACGACTCAGACAGAGAATCTTTAGAGCAACTCGTGAAGGTGACTTAAAAAAGGTAAAAAACCTACAAAGATTAACTCTCAGGAGTTATTCAAATATTGTGGTGTCAGTTCGGAGGGCTACGCAAATTAATCAAGGAAAAGTTACAGCAGGAATTGATAAGAAAATATGTTTAACACCTGCTGAACGAACTGAGATGGTCAATAGCCTTACAAACTATAAAGCCTGGAAGCCACGACCAGCCCGCAGAGTGTACAGCCCTAAAAGGAACGGAAAAAAACGACCTCTAGGAATCCCGACAATTACGGATAGATGTTTACAAGCAATGGTTAAAAATGCCCTAGAACCATATTGGGAGGTCAAATTTGAACCAACTTCGTATGGATTTAGACCTAAAAGAAGTTGCAAGGATGCACAAGGGAGAATATTCGTAAATATGAAAAGCTCTCCTCAAGGCTTGCCTCCCAAGAAGACATGGGTGGTCGAAGCAGACATTAAAGGATGTTTCGATAACATCTCACATGAGAAGCTAACAACCACTATAGGTAACTTCCCAAGTCGCAAACTCATTAAACACTGGCTAGAGGCAGGATATATTGATAACAATATATTCAACCCAACTATATCCGGCACTCCTCAAGGTGGAATTATTAGCCCTCTACTCGCCAATATAGCCTTACACGGACTTGAGGCACACCTTGGCATTAAGTACAAGGAAAGGGTAATCAAGGGCAAAACCACATGGACAAATAATACAAACCGAACGCTGGTAAGATACGCCGATGACTTCATAATACTATGTAAGTCAAAAGAGGATGCTATAGAAGCCATGGAGGAAGCGGCTTGGTGGCTTAACAAACGGGGGTTAAATCTCTCACCCGAGAAAACCAGAATAACCGAGGTTTACGAAGGTTTCGATTTTCTGGGCTGGAACTTCAGATTATATTCGGTAAAAAACACCAAGTCTGGAGTGAAAACGATAATTAAACCAAGCGTCGAAAGCATCAAATCAGTACGACAAAACCTCAAAGAATGTTTTAAAAAACACAGAGGCAAGAATATTATAGGACTGATTAAAGAAGCCAACGCCATTATTCGAGGTTGGACGCTATACCATAATGGCTCAGTGAGTTCAAAAATATTTGCAAAGTTGGATAGCTGGCTTTATGAGTTGCAAGTGAAGTGGATAAAAAGGCGGACACCACAAATGGGTAACAAAAAGAGGATGGGAAACTATTTCGGTCGATTCAATCCTAATTCTCAAGCCAAATGGGTATTTGGCGATAAAAAAACGGGTGCATATATGCTCATGTTTAGTTGGACGCTCATCGAAAGGCATCAAATGATAAAGCATAATTATTCCCCCGATAATCCAGAATTAAAAGAATATTGGGAGAACAGAAACGCCATAATCAGCCGAAATAAAGCGAACAATCAAAACAACAAATTCTACTCAAAAATATATGACAGACAGAGGTACAGTTGCCCAGTCTGTAAACAGAATCTAATTGAATCAGAGGAGGGGATTCAATTACATCACATCATACCCAAGAGTAAAAACGGAAGTGATGACTCTAGAAACCTTGTATATTTGCACCAATCTTGCCACTATAAAATTCATCAAAACAGGTTTAACACCCCAGAGACAATAAAGTTACTGGGTCTTTCTCCCAGAGAATATATCAAGTTAGAGCGAATAAATCTAGATTGGCATAAAAAACGGGAAAAGAGTAAAAATAATAAAAGGTGTTAACAACCGACGAGTTCCAAGGTGTGGCTGTGTGCTTGGAATACTTGCTCGCACAGTCGCGATGGGGGCGAAGGAGGGGTAACCCTCCCGACCTACCCTATGAAATAAAACTAAACAAATAAGATCGACCTTTGATGCAAAAAATTGCATCAGCGCAAATCTTACTCGAGGGAATAATCGCTGCTTTATGGCAAAGATTGAAACTAGAACCGAACCCATGGTCATTAACATGGGGCCTCACCATCCTTCGATGCACGGCGTACTCCGCCTGATCGTGACTTTAGATGGTGAAGATGTAATTGACTGCGAACCAGTGATCGGCTATCTCCACAGAGGGATGGAGAAAATTGCTGAAAATCGTACTAATGTGATGTACGTTCCTTATGTAAGTCGCTGGGACTATGCTGCGGGAATGTTTAACGAAGCTATTACCGTTAACGCACCAGAACAATTAGCCGATATTGAAGTGCCAAAACGCGCTCAATATATCCGCGTTATCATGCTCGAGTTAAACCGCATCGCTAACCATTTATTATGGCTCGGGCCGTTTATGGCTGATGTTGGTGCAACTACCCCATTTTTCTACATTTTCCGCGAACGGGAAATGATTTACGATTTGTGGGAAGCCGCATCGGGAATGCGCTTAATTAACAACAACTATTTCCGCATCGGTGGAGTAGCTGTAGATCTACCTTATGGCTGGATCGATAAGTGCGAAGATTTCTGCGACTACTTCGATCCTAAAATAGACGAATACGAGAAATTAATTACTAACAATCCTATTTTCCGTCGTCGCGTCGAAGGTGTCGGTACTATCACTCGCGAACAAGCAATTAATTGGAGTCTTTCAGGCCCGATGTTGCGCGCTTCTGGAGTTAAATGGGACTTACGTAAAGTAGACCATTACGAATGTTACGATGATTTCGATTGGGACGTACAGTGGGAAACTAGCGGTGACTGTTTTGCTCGCTATTTAGTCCGCATCGGCGAAATGCGCGAATCGGTTAAAATCATCCGTCAAGGACTTAAAGGTATTCCTGGCGGCCCTTACGAAAACCTCGAAGCTAAGCGGATGGTAGAAGGGAAAAAATCCGAATGGAACGGCCCTGACTATCAGTATATTGCTGGGGGCAAACGAGTCGCTCCTACTTTTAAAATTCCTGAAGGCGAACATTACGTTCGTATGGAAAGCGGTAAAGGGGAAATAGGTATTTTTATTGTTGGTAGTAATGATGTTTTCCCTTGGCGTTGGAAAATTCGTTCTGCTGACTTTAATAACTTGCAAATTTTACCCGAATTACTTAGAGGGGTTAAATTAGCTGATATTATGCCTATTTTAGGTAGCGTCGATATCATTATGGGATCTGTCGATCGCTAATATCTCTTAGAGATCTAAAATATTTTTTGAAAGTGGGCAAGTTGTCCGCTTTTTTTTCGATCCTATAGCAGTTGAAATAAAGGTTAGGACATGTTCGATTGGCAAAATGATTAAATATTAACAATTAGCCCTCTTCCTTCCCCGCACTCTACCTCCGCTTGCTGATGCAGCAAGGCGCGAACTTTTTCCTTCTGCTATATAGCCCGCCAAACTCTTACTAAAATAGTTAAGAAACATAAATTTCTGCAACAATGGCTAGCAAAGAGCAAATTTATACTAATTATCGCCTGCAATTGAGCGATCGAGAAATTCTCGGAACTCTAGTAGTGCGTGATGGATCGATCGCCGATATTCAACCCGGAATAGTTTCTGGTGGAATTAATGGCGCAGAAAATTATCTCATGCCAGGATTAATCGAACTCCATACAGATAATTTAGAAAGGTGTATTTCTCCCCGTCCAAAAATAAGATGGCCTTTAGAAGCAACAGCAAGTTACCACGATCGCGATTTAATTAGTGCCGGAATAACAACAGTTTGCGATGCGATTGCTATTAGCGATGTTGAAGAGAATTCGGATCGAGTAACTCTTTATAATGCGATGATTAATGTTATTTCCACAGGACAACAACAAGGCAAATTTGCAACCGATCGCCGCTTGCACCTGTGTTGCGAATTAGCTTATGAAAATGTTTTTTCGGAGGGACAGCCGGTGAAAAACTGTAACTATGCCTGATTTATTTGATGGATCGTACTCCCGGACAACGGCACTTTGTAAATCTACAAAAATACAAAGAATATTATATGGGCAAGCATGGAATTACTCACCAGGACATGAAAATTTCAATTGAAAAACGCCAAATTCAACAAGAAAAATATGCCGAAAAAAATCGTCAAAAATTAGTTTAATTAGCTAATAAAAAGCGCGTAACTCTAGCTTCTCACGATGATGCTACTGCATATCGTGTCAAAGAAGCAGTAGAAAATGGGGCGGCGAGCCGAATTTACGACTACCATAGAAGCAGCAAAAGAAGCGCGTTTAAAAGGTTTACAGGTCATGATGGGCGCACCTAATTTAGTTTTAGGGGGTTCTCACTCCGGCAACGTTTCGGCAATGGAATTAGTAGAGTTAGATTTAGTAAATATTATCTCTTCGGATTACGTAACTCAAAGTTTATTACAATCAATATTTGTTATTGCTAAAAAAACTGGAAAACCGATCTACGAAACCATGGGTTTAGTTACCAAAAATCCCGCTATTGCCATCGATCTGTTTGGCGATCGAGGTAGTTTAGAAGTTGGGAAACGCGCCGATCTAATTTCAGTTATTTATGATGGGATCTTACCTCGCATCGATGCTGTTATCTCTCGAGGCAAAAGAGTTGCATGAAACCTACTATCGATAATATTATTAAAATACTCTCAGAAAAAGGTCAGCGTCAGTACGATTGCGAAGCAGTCAGCCAACTAGAACATGCTTTACAATGTGCCACTCTAGCAGAAAAAAACAGATCGACTAAAGAACTAATTATTGCTTGCTTGTTACACGATCTCGGACACTTGCTTCACGACTTAGGAGAAGAGGCTGCTATTGGCGGTATTGACGATCGCCACGAATATGCTGCTGCTAGTTTTTTAAGTTCTAAGTTCGATCCTACAATAAATTTTTCAGTACAAAGTAATTTTAAACTTTATTATTACCCCTTCGCGAAGGAAGTTAAACTTAGATCTTCGATCGCTTGGGAATTAACAGAAGATAATTCTCCTACATAAATGCCTAAAGATCGAGCCGTATCTACTAAATAACCATCTCGATCGACCGATACGGGACTGCTTTGCAAAACTTCATCTAAACTTACCTTAGTTGGTTTGCCATTTTGCCAAGCCACCATCGAATTATAGGCTTCGCTTGCCAACAAATCTACCGCAGTTTTACCCATAATAGCAGCCATGAGCCGATCGCCTGCCGAAGGAAGTCCGCCGCGCTGTACGTGACCTAAAACTGTTACTCTAGTCTCAAAAGTTCCCGGACTGTTACAATCGACTTGTTCGGCGATATACTGACTGATCCCTCGCAAACGCTTTTGACCCAGAGAATCAATATAGTAACTCGGCTGGCCGGTTTCCGTTTTTACTCCTTCAGCGACGACAATAATAGCAAAATTACGTCCTCGCATCGAGCGTAACTCAGTAATTTTTTCGCAAATAGCGGCGATCGAATAGGGTATCTCGGGGATTAAAATAATATCCGCACCCCCAGCAATACCGGAATGAAGTGCTAAATGGCCGGCCGATCGACCCATTACTTCCACTACCATGACGCGATCGTGACTGGCTGCGGTAAAAGTGAGGCGATGTAAAGCTTCTGTAATAGTATTAACCGCACTATCAAAACCGATCGATCTTTCGGTGAGGGCAACATCGTTATCGATAGTTTTGGGAATAGCGACTAATTTCCAATCACCTTCTTTGGCAAGTTGGTTTAAAATAGCCAAGCTACCATCCCCACCAATCACAATTAAACCATCTAAGCCTAATTTTTCGTATCCAGCAATAATTTCTTTACTGCGATCTAAAGTATCTCCCCGATTAATGCTACCTAAAATCGTTCCTCCCAAGGAAATTAAAGGATCGATACCGTGTACTGCTAAATTAGAAAGATTTAAAGGTATGGCTCGAGACTCTAATAAACCTTTAGTTGCATAAGGAATGCCGACTACTTCCCAATCGTAGTTGAGGATAGCATGGCTGACTACCGCGCGAATGGTACAATTAAGCCCGGGACAATCTCCACCGCTAGTTAAAATACCGATTTTTCTGCGATTCATTTTTATTTTTATCTGTCGATCGATCTAAAATTGACTCGAATAAGTTTGTAATGCTTTAACATATTGGACTCGTTCGAAATTATCTTTATCGGCGCAATTTAACTGACTCATGCTACCCTTCAACTGAGATAGAGATTCGTATTCGAACTCGATCAACCATCTTTTCATTTGGGTTTCGATCGTGGTAATATGTTCGATACCGTGACGCAATAAAACGCTCACCATTTGGGTAATGCTAGCTCCAGCCATTAAGATTTTAATCGCGTCGGTAGCTTTATGAACCCCACTAGTGGCTGCTAAATCGGCTGCGATCCTGCCGTATAAGATCGCGATCCAGCGCATCGGCAAACGTAAATCTTGAGGTGTACTTAAAAGTACGTTCGATCGCACTTCTAAATTTTCTGGATCGATATCTGGCTGATAAAAACGATTAAATAATACTAAAGCATCCGCACCCGCATCGCTTAATTTTTTAGCCATATTCGCCGTGTTGCTAAAATACGGACTCAGTTTAATTGCTACGGGAATATCTACTTGGGATTTTACTGCTTTAACTATATCTAGATAAGCTTGTTCTAAGTCCGCTCCGCTCAATTCTAGATCCGTAGGAATATAGTATATATTTAATTCTAATCCGTCCGCACCTGCTTGCTCGAGACTTTTGGCACAATCGCACCAAGATCCTAAAGAACTTCCGTTGAGACTGGCAATAATCGGAATATCTACTATTGTTTTTGCTTTAGCGATGCGATCGAGATATTGCTCCTTCCCGACATGGAATATTTCTGCATCTACTTGTGGAAAATATGTTAAAGCTTCAGCAAAGCTTTCGCTACCGTAACTTAAATGATGTTCTAATTCTAATCTTTCTCGAGCTAATTGCTCTTCAAATAAAGAATGTAAAACTACTGCTGCTGCTCCAGCATCTGCCATTTTTTTGATATTATCGAGATCTTCTGTTAAAGGGGCTGCTGCGCCAACTACTAAAGGCGATCGCAATTTTAATCCCATATAGGTAGTGCTGAGATCCATATTTTCTGACTCCTTCGAAGCGAGTTTGTTACATAGATAACTAATTTTTCTCAGACACTTTAATTTTTACATTCTCTAAGGCTGGTTATCTTCTTAACTTAGTATTATTTATCAATCCAAATTCGACCGTCTTCCTTTCTGTGACTGAGATCGCCTTAACTAAAATACTTAAGTGTTAATCTATATTAAATAAGCTATTATTCGTAAGTAAATTCCGAAAAATATTTAATTTTAATCATCGAACTTACTAAAAATCAATAATACAGATCTTAAGAAAATAAAAATTATGAATAAAAATAAAACAGCAGTCTTCTCAATTTTAATGATGCGCTTCGGTATCGATGCCTATACCGCAATCCCACTGACTAAAAATTGGTTTGACAGACATCCCGATAAAACTTGGGCCGATTTGAGAGAATACCTCATCGACGGAGAAGTTATTTTCAAATACGGCAAATTACACGATATAGATCCCTTAGAAATTAAAGCTTTAGTTCAGAAAATGCGCGGAGCTGATGGACTAGAAATTAAAGACCGTTGGTTTCATTTTAAACTTTATCGTTCCTGTTTTACTGGAGACGATGCCGTCCAATGGTTGATGAAAAATAAAAATTTAACCAAGCAAGAAGCAATTCAGCTAGGCAGAATTTTAGTCAAACATTCAATAATTCACCACGTTCATAACGAACATAATTTTAAAGATGGCTTTTTGTTTTTCCGTTTTTACGAAGATGAAATTACTTTAGGTAATAAAGAAATTAAATCTAACAACGTCAAAGAGAAAAGTTTATTCCCCAATCTGTAATTTAAATTATTTTAACTTCAACCGGATTTACTCCTCAGATCCAAAGCTCTAAATCTTTTAACTATAGTTTTCTGCGATCGAGCCAATCGCCAAAAAATTAAATATCTACTCAATTCATTGCTCGTCAAATCGATTTCGATCTAGCGGGCAAAAATTTTTTTTAATATCTCAAAAAAACGGGTTGGAAGAATTTCAAGCTTCTTGGAAAAACTCGAACTTCTGCCCTACCGCGAAACTTCTTGACCCCAGAATATTATCACATTCAAAGTAGAAAATGAGAGATTTTAAAATAAAGTAACAACCTGTTGCAACTCTTAACAAAAACCAGGTTAATGGCCCTGCAAGAACTTGATAAACTTAAAGCTAGCCTAGCAAGAAAAAACAATTAATAAATCGGAGATCCCCGAGATCGATCGAGAGATCCGCTCCAAATCCAAATCAAGAAAAGAAACAAAATTCAAGATATGGTAAACACACTTAAAAAAACAGATTTCGAGGAAATGCGCCCCGGAATCAAAACCCCCGCAAAAGAAACGATCCTGACACCGCGCTTTTACACCACCGACTTTGAAGAAATGGCGCAGATGGACATTTCCATCAACGAAGACGAATTAGTTGCTATTCTCAAAGAATTTCGCCAAGATTACAATCGCTACCACTTTACTAGAGACGAACAATTCGATCGCTCTTGGGAACATTTAGATGGGGAAACTCGTAAATTATTCGTAGAATTTTTAGAAAGATCTTGCACGGCTGAATTTTCTGGCTTCTTACTATACAAAGAACTCGGCAGAAAACTCAAAGACAGAAATCCAATCTTAGCTGAATGCTTCACCTTAATGTCGCGAGACGAAGCGCGTCATGCAGGCTTTTTAAATAAAGCCCTTTCAGATTTTAACCTCAGTTTGGACTTAAGTTTTCTGACTAAAAGTCGTAAATATACCTTCTTCAAACCAAAATTCATCTTTTACGCTACATATTTATCCGAAGAAATCGGTTACTGGCGATACATAACAATATATCGTCATCTTGAAAAAAATCCGAAAGACTGCATTTATCCGATTTTCCGCTTCTTTGAAAACTGGTGTCAAGACGAACACCGTCACGGCGACTTTTTCAAAGCATTAATGAAATCTCAACCACAAATTTTAAACGATTGGAAAGCAAGATTGTGGTGTCGTTTCTTCTTATTGTCGGTATTTGCTACCATGTACCTCAACGACGTTCAAAGATACGGATTTTATGCCGCTTTAGGTTTGGACGCGCGCGAATACGATAAGTATGTGATCGAGAAAACCAACGAAGGTGCGGGTAAAGTCTTCCCCGTCATTATCGATGTTGAAAATCCCCAATTCTACGATCGCCTGGAAATATGCGTAAAAAATAACGAAAAATTAAGAGCGATCGGCAACTCCAAAACTCCGAAATTCTTGCAACTATTCCAAAAATTGCCTTTATATCTCAGCAATGGCTGGCAGTTAGTTAAGTTATTTTTCATCAAACCGATTCGGGTTGACAATTTGCAGGGTAGCGTGCGTTAGATCTGCCAATTTTCAATAAGATAACTAAGCCGCCTTTTTAAGGCGGTTTTTAATATTAAAAATACCTCTGCTGTGATAATCTGCCGATCGACAGTAATAATGGCAAAATATTAACGTGCTTAAGATCTACCTCATATTGCTAGCAAACCTCGTTCTCTTTCTGACATTCTCTCCAGCCTCCCGCGCCCAAACAGCCCCAAATGAAACAAAAGACCTAAATCCCCTAAAAATCGAAAATAGCCCCACATTCAAACGTTGGCAGAAAAAAGTTCCCGATGTTTTACGCGATATTCGCCACGATCCGGCTTTTAATACTCGTTTGCGAGTCGGTTACTCTCAATATCCTTCTTCGCGGGATATAGGCGGTTTAAATTTGGGTATAGAGGATATATTTATCGGTAGAACGGGTTTAACTGTTAGCGGGGATTATAATTTCTCTTTTAACGGAGATCGATCTTCTGGTGGGGCTAACCTCCATTATTTCGTTCTTCCTCTCGGCAGTTACGTTAATTTTGCCCCAGTCTTGGGTTATCGTTACGTTCAAACTGACAATTTTTCGACCGACGGGATTAATGTAGGCTTGAGAATAATGTTAGCCTTATCTCGTACTGGAGCTGGCGATATTTCCCTTTCGCAAACTTTTGTTTCTCCTGGTGGGAGGGAAGAAGTCGGGATAACTACTCTCGCGGTGGGTTATGCTGTTACTTCTAATTTACGATTGTCTGCCGATATTCAACAAGAAAATTCGATCGCTGAAAAAGATAGTCGAGTCGGTATTTCTTTAGAATGGATGTTTAAATGAAAAAATATCTGCAAATATTAGTTTTGTTTTGGACTACTTCGATCGCGGCTGAATTGGAATATCGACTAAATTTTTTAATTGCTGCAATTACTAGTTTGGCTAATTTATTCGGTAGCTTGTTCGGCTTATTTTTGTTTTATCGGACTGGCTATAATTTTGCTGGTTGGAGTTGGGCAGAAGCCGCGATCGTCTTGGGAATCTTTACTTTTTTGCAAGGCTTTTCTGCTACTTTTTTAATTCCTAATTTAAATCGGATCGTCGAACAAGTAGAGCAAGGAACTTTAGATTTTGTTTTGTTGAAACCGATTAGTTCTCAATTTTGGCTTTCAACTAGAACCGTTTCTCCTTGGGGTCTGCCGGATCTAATTTTCGGAATTATTATCATTATTTATTATGGCTTACAATTGAATTTAAATGTTACCAATTATCTGATTAGTAGTTTACCAATTATCTTTGGAACGATCGTTCTTTACAGTCTTTGGTTTATTCTCGGAGCTACCAGTATTTGGTTCGTCAAAATTTATAATGTCACTGAAGTATTGCGAGGATTATTAGAAGCAGGACGCTATCCGATGGTTGCTTATCCCGCCGCTTATCGTTTCTTTTTTACTTTTATAATTCCGGTGGCATTTTTAACTACTATTCCCGCCGAAGCACTCTTAGGCAAAACTGAAATTACTTGGATTTTTAGCGCGGGAATGTTAGCAATAGGATTGTTAGTATTTTCTGCATTTTTCTGGCGTTTTGCTTTGCGATTTTATACCAGTGCTTCGAGTTAATTAAAACGAGATCGATCGCCTTGATGTAAATCAAAAATTACAGAATATTTTTATTTATTTAAAAAAACAAAGATATTTAAAATCAAAGTAGGGAACTATACTAATTTTATTATCGTCAAAAATTAAAGAAGACTTTTGAGTGTATCGTAGATATCGATCGATAGCAAAAAAAGTTTTAAAAAATTTATATTTAAAAAGTGGAATAAAATCCTGCCAAAAAAAAATGGACAAAAATACCATAACGCGCAGAAGCTTTTTATTTTTAACCGGAGCAGCGATCTCTCAAGGAATTAACATCCTACCGGCCCGATCGACACAAAATAAAATTACTACCAGAAGGGGAGCATTTAACAAAATACCATTTTATCGCACGACGATCGATCTAAAAGATGCCCATACTTTCTTAGCAATTGGTTTAGCTAATAACCCAACTCTGGGAAATCATAAAGGAATTAACGGCGACGAAGATTTTAAAAACATGGTAAAAAGATATCATGCCGCAGCGATCGTTAACGGAACTTATTTCGGTACGAAAAACCCATCGCGAGTATTAGGTAATATAATTTCTGGCGGAGTAATGTTACAAAGAAACAGCTTGAGAAACTGGGGGACTACCTTGGCGATCGATGCTGACAATAAACCAGATATAATAACTGGTAGAGTCGACGGTACGCCAAACTGGGATAGATATTGGTTATCTTTAACCGCAGGGCCGAGATTGCTCAGAAAAGGTAAAGTATGGTTAGCACCCCGTACCGAAGGATTTAAAGATCCTCGAGTTATGGGAGTCGCACCTCGAGTCGCGATCGGCTTTCCTGCTAGTGGCAATCCTTTAATTATAGTTACTTTCTTAAAAAGCGTATCTCTGTGGGATGAAGCAAAAATAATGCGGGCGATCGGCTGTAGCGAGGCTTTAAATTTAGATGGCGGATCTTCTAGTGCATTGTACGATCGCGGCAAAATTTTAGTAACCCCAAAAAGAAAATTAACTAACGTAATTGTCGCTTACGATGCCAAAAATCCCGCACCGAAGTTTTTAAAAAATGCTTGGGATAGATTTAGAGAAAATAGTTTTGGTTACTAAATCCCTTAACATTTCTTAAAATGTTTCTAAAACAGAAGCGATCGCAAGACGATTTATTTTAGGCGTATCCTCAGAAATTAAAGCCCAACAGCCCCATTCTCGATCGATCGCGATCGCAAAAAATAGTTTTGGTTACTAAATCCCTTAACATTTCTTAAAATGTTTCTAAAACAGAAGCGATCGCCGACACTATGTTATTAAAACCAGATCAACGCAGCAAACTAGACCAAACAGAAGACGATTTATTTTATGCTTATCCCCGTCTCGTCACCCATGTAGACGAAGCATTTATCGATCGACTGACAAATCTATATCGTCAGAAATTAAAGCCCAACACTCGCATTCTCGACTTAATGAGTAGCTGGGTTTCTCACCTTCCCGAAGAAATGGAATTCGATCGCGTCGAAGCGCAGGGAATGAATGAAGAAGAATTGCGTAAAAATCCGCGCTTAAATAGTTATTTCGTCCAAAATCTCAATAAAAATCCCAAACTACCTTTAGAAGATGAAAGTTTCGATGCGGTTTTAAATACAGTTTCCGTACAATATTTAGAGTATCCCGAAGCCTTATTTAGCGAAATCCATCGCATCCTCAAACCTGGAGGAATAGCTATTGTTAGTTTTTCCAATCGAATGTTTTATCAAAAAGCGATCGCAGTTTGGCGAGATAGTAGCGAAAGAGGTCGGATAAAATTAGTAAAAAGTTATTTCGGATCGGTAAAAGGTTTCGGCCCCCCAGAAGTAATTACCCACCAGCCCCCGATAGTACCGAGTTTTTTACAATTATTAGGAGTTAGTGCAGATCCTTTTTATGCTGTTGTAGCATATCGTTTGTAATCTTCAAAGGCACGCACTTTTTTAAATCAACAAACCAATAGCAAACAGCAAAAAGGGAGCGGGAATCGAGCGATCGAAAAAAAATTAATTAAAAAGGTTCTATTTCAGGCAAAATGGTAGCGGCAGACTGAGATAGAACCTCAAACAATCAATTGATATAATTATGCGAATCGCTTTATTTACAGAAACATTTTTACCGAAAGTAGACGGAATAGTAACCCGTCTGTGTCATACTGTCGAACATTTACAGCGCAACGGAGATCGAGTTTTAGTTATTGCCCCAGAAGGAGGAAACATAACCGAATATAAAGGAGCGCAAGTGCTTGGCGTTCCGGGTATGCCTTTGCCATTGTACCCAGAGTTAAAGCTAGCTTTGCCTCCACTGGGCACAAAAAATGCGATCGAAGCATTTAATCCAGATCTAATTCACGTGGTTAATCCGGCTGTTTTAGGGCTAGGTGGGATATTTTATGCCAAAAGTATGAATTTACCTTTAGTGGCTTCTTATCACACCCATTTACCTCAATATTTACAACATTACGGACTCGGTGCTTTAGAAGGTGTGTTGTGGGAATTACTAAAATTAGCGCACAATCAAGCCGATTTAAATCTCTGTACTTCTACAGCGATGGTAAAAGAATTAGAACAGCACGATATCGAAAGAGTAGATTTATGGCAGCGTGGGGTGGATACGGAAATGTTTCAACCCCATTTAGCCGCTGCTGCGATGCGCGATCGCCTCTCTCAAGGAAATCCAGATAGTCCCCTTTTAATTTACGTCGGTCGGGTTTCTCCTGAAAAGCAAATTGAAAATATTAAACCAGTTTTAGAGGCAATTCCCGGCGCGCGTTTGGCTATAGTTGGCGACGGCCCTCATCGCGAAACTTTAGAACAGTATTTTGCTGACACTCCGACTCATTTTGTCGGCTATTTACGCGGTTTAGAATTAGCTTCTGCTTATGCTTCGGCCGATGCTTTTGTTTTTCCTTCTCGGACTGAAACTTTAGGTTTAGTACTGTTAGAAGCAATGGCGGCTGGTTGTCCGGTAGTTGCAGCCCGTAGTGGAGGTATTCCCGATATCGTTACCGATGGGGTTAACGGTTATATGTTCGATCCTACCGATGAAAATGGCGCGATCGCTGCTACTATTCGCCTCCTAGAAGCTAAAGAAGAAAGAGAAACTTTGCGTCAAAATGCGAGAGTTGAGGCAGAAAAATGGGCCTGGGCTGCGGCTACGGCTCAACTTAAAAGATACTATCAAAACATAGTCGATTCTCGATCTTTACCAAATGCGGCTTGATTTGAAAAATATTGAAGCGATCGATAATATTTCGATCGCTATTTTATTTACAACTGGGATCGATCGAAGGAATACTTAAAAATCAATAACGATTCATATTCACCAATTCTGTAACTGAATTGGTTCTTGTTTCTTGAATGCTAGACCCTATTTGTGGCAAATGAATCCAAAGATTCAATAATATAATTCCTAAAAAAACCGACCATTGAATTGTTAATATTCTACTTTGATATTTTTTTATTTCTATTTCTTCTTCGCGAGTAAAATAGTTAGTAGATTTAAAACATTCTTGTTCGAAGGGCAAATAAGAATTATTTGTTAATTTATCTTCAAAACAACGGCCTTGCTCTTCGATCTTAGACAAATCTCTTTTCTGTGATTTTTGCATTGTTATACGATTATTGTTATATAGTTATTTTTTTGCTTTTAGGAAATCGATTATCGATCTACAAAAGTTAAAGATCGCTAAATTTTTGGCGATCGCACCTAATTATTTAGGTCGGGTAATTTATTTAAATTTTGACAAAAGTTATACTTACTTGTCTTACCTTTTTCTGCAGATTCGATCGCACGAAACTGCATTTAAAATAAAATTTACTGCAAAATTTTTAGCAACACTAGTAAATGTCACAAATCTTCAAATTTTTCTAATAAAAATAACCGATCGTTTCGAAGTGCGATCGGTCAAAGATATCGATTAAATTCGACCTTCTACCCCGGAATAAACTAGACCTTTTTGAGCGTCTAGAGTAAGAAGAGATCCTTCACGAATTGCTCTTGTAGCGTCCTTAAAACCGACAATTACCGGAATTCCCAAACGCAAACCGATCACTGCTGCATGGGAAGTTAAACTATCTTCTTCAGTAATAATTCCTGAAGCTTTGCGAATTAATTCGACAAATTCGGCATTAGTCGAAGGTGCGACTAAAATATCGCCGCGATCGAAGTTAGCAATTTCTCTGGCA
This sequence comes from uncultured bacterium, assembly GCA_964458305.1. Classification (GTDB taxonomy): domain Bacteria; phylum Cyanobacteriota; class Cyanobacteriia; order Cyanobacteriales; family JASJDA01; genus JASJDA01. The sequence continues at coordinate 17,325 of CAYWIH010000015.1, forward strand.
TGGTTGGCAACCCTAGCTTTACCGCTAGCAGATCCTTGGCCGATCCCCACACCTTGACCGAGAACGGCTTTAACTATTTCCACTTTAATTAAATTAGTAGATCCCGATACTTTGTGTAAAGTCCCGGCAGTCATCACGACTAAATCCCCATCTGCAAGTAAGTTTTCCTCTAAAGCTACATTAATAGCTGCTTCAAAGGTTTGAGATGTCGAAGCCAGATCTAAAACTAATAAAGGTTTTACCCCCCAAACTAACTGCAATCTTCTCGAAACATCTACGTGAGGAGTAATAGCTAAAATGGGCTTTTTGGGTCTAAACTTAGATACGTTGCGAGCGGTAGCCCCTGTTTTGGTCAAAGTCATAATTGCTGCGGCATTTAATTGGGAAGCAACTTGACCTACTGCTGCAGAAATGGCGTTGGGAATCGATGCTTTTGAGATCGATCGCTTGGTATTATTATTGTTTTTATTAATAAATTCGTCTCGCTCTTGTTCGATGCATTCGGCTACTGTCGCCATTGTTGCTACTGCTTCAACGGGATATTTACCTACGGCAGTTTCGTTAGAGAGCATTACGGCATCCGTACCGTCGAGAATGGCATTAGCTACGTCGGAAACTTCGGCGCGAGTCGGACGAGGATTATTTACCATACTATCTAACATTTGGGTAGCAGTAATTACCGGAATACCCAAACGATTGGCTGTAGCGATCAAACGTTTTTGCAGCATCGGCACTTGTTCGGCGGGTAATTCTACTCCCAAATCCCCCCTAGCTACCATCACACCGTCGCACAAGGAAAGAATTTCTTCCATCTGTTCGATCGCTTCGTGTTTTTCTATTTTGGCGATTACGGGGACTGATTTGCCGGCATTGGCAATTAATTCTTTAATTTCTAAAATATCTTGAGGGTTGCAAACAAAAGAAAGAGCGATCCAATCTACTCCTCGATCCAACCCGAAGATTAAATCTTGTCTGTCTTTTTCTGTCAGAGCTTTAATTGACAAACAAACTCCAGGAAAATTAACCCCTTTTCTACTAGAGAGAGTTCCTCCTACTACTACCCGACAGTGTAAATCTTGAAGGTCGCGATCGATTTTTTCTACTCGCATTTCCACTTTACCGTCGTCGAGCAATATTGTCGCTCTTTCTGGTACTTCATCGGCGAGACGATCGTAACTGACATAACTGATCTCTCGGGTACATTCTACTTCTTTGCGGCTGGTGAGAATGAAGGGATCGTCTTTTTTCAGCTCGATCGAACCGCATTCAAATTTACCTAAGCGAATTTTCGGCCCTTGCAAATCTTGTAAAATTGCTACTGGCTGATTCAGTTCGAAAGCTGTTTGACGAATTAAACGGATACTGCGTTGGTGATCTTCTTGAGTCCCGTGAGAGAAGTTGAGCCTTAAAGTTGTCGCCCCTGCTTCGATTAGCTGGCGTAAAATTTCTGGTTTTAAGCAAGCTGGGCCTACAGTGGCAACAATTTTAGTTCTGCGCGGCAATTTTCGCGGTTGCATGGCGATCGGAGTAGATAATCGACTAATACTTTAGCAAAAGCATTGTAAGCTAAATGCGATCTTTTTGTTAAATCAAAGACAAAAAATAGGGACGTTGCTGCGATCGATCGCCCTATTTTTTTCTTGACTTAAGCTTTGCTCTTAGAAGTTCATTTCTGCAGCTTGAACTCTTTCGACTTGTTTTTTCTTAAGTACCAACAGGAGTTGAGCCAACATGATTAAGCCGATAAATGCGACTAAGAAACCGACTCTAGTGCTGCTTTGTAGTACTATTTCTGTGTCTTTTTGTCCGAAGCCACCTACGTTAGGATCGTTGGTGAGAGCTTGACCTGCTGCGATTGCTTCTCCTTCTGAGACGATCGGCTCGGGCCCTGGAGGTATTACTTCTACTACAGAACTGTCACCTTTGTCAATAGTTATTTCGTAACCGCCGCTTTCCGAGGAAGTTACTGCGGAGATCGTGCCGCTTGCAGAAGCTCTAAACTGATTGTTATTGGTTAAATTTCCGACCGGGCCGATTTGACCTCTACCGCGGTTAGCACCGACGTGAACTGAAAATTTACCAAAATTAATATTTTTGTCGGTAGCTGGGTTGGGGGCAAGAATGGGGAAGTGAATGCCTTCTTCAGCGTAGACATTACCGGGTAGAGGCCCGACCATAACTACATTTTCTTGACCTTGCTGGTACTCTTGATAGTAAACTCCGCCGACTTTTTCTTTGAGATCTTCGGGAATGCGATCTTCAGGGGCAATTTTAAAGCCTTCTGGCAACATTAAAACCGCACCAACTTGTAAATCTCCTTCAGATCCGTCGCCGTAAATTTCTTTAGCTTCGAGATCGTAAGGAATCTTAACTACCGCATCAAAAACACGATCGGGCAGTACTGAGTGAGGAATTTCGATTTCAGCCGCTTTTTCCGCTAAATGACAGTTAGCACAGACAATGCGTCCGGTAGCCTCTCTAGGGGTTTCTGGAGCGGTTTGCTGAGCCCAAAAAGGATAGGCTGCAGCAGAGGATGGTACGATTAGCAAAAAGGCGATGGTGGCGATCGCAAATAAGGCAGATCTGGCGATCGCGGCCTTAATCTGGCGGCCTGTTGCTACTATTTTCTCTGTTCTCATCTTTATCGCTATTTGAATTAAAATTATTTGCGAAGGTTCTTTGTCGATCGAGGATTTTAGTTGGTGCGAAAATCTCGATCCGTCCAAGGACTCAAGACAACTTTATCGTCTTCGGAGGTAGTTGCATTTACTAAAGCTAAAGATTCGGGAGCGGGCCCTCGAGTAACTTTGCCTGTTTCGTCGTATTGCGATCCGTGACAAGGACAGATAAACTTATTTGCAGCAGCACTCCAAGGAACTACGCAGCCTAAGTGAGTACACACTGCATTGACTCCATAATTTGCTATGGCGTTATCTTCTGTAACGACTATGTAAGTAGGATCTCCTTTCAATCCTTGAACTAGTTCCCGATCGCCTGGTTTGTGGGTTGAGATAAATTCGCTGGCAATGACATCGTTACCGAGAGCGTCTTTAGCCGTTACTCCGCCACCGGCAGCACCCGAAGAAGGTGGGATAAAATATTTGACTACTGGGTAAAGTGCTCCTAATGCTACCCCCGAGATCGTCCCGAAGGTTAAGAAGTTCATAAATTGTCTGCGTCCCATATCTGGGACATCTGAAGAGCTAGAAAGTTGAGCCATTTTAAACTTCTGTCTTACTGTTTACTGTTGTTATTTGCTGCTTTAGTTCGCACCTAAAGCGGCATTTTTTCTTGTTTGGTTTGTTTTAGACCATTTCTCAAAAATCGCTTTACCAATACGATATTTATTCCGGGCAATCTCATATAGAAATGGTTTTGGTTTCGCTCGACCATCTCAAACCCGCTCCGCTCCAAAATATTTTTAGCGATCGTCCAAAGAGGAGGAAATTAACGGATAATTTTTTTGCTCGAATTTCCGCGCGCTCTTTTGTCTGACCTTGTTAGCTCGATTGTCTCGAATTATAAATATTTAGTCGTCGGGGTCTAAGATAATTGGTTGTTTTGTCGGTGTTGTTTCCTAAACTCACCCAACAGTAATATAGTTCAGCAATTTTGACGAGAAATTTTCCTTAGTGGTGTTTCGTTGCAAATTTTAAAGGACTCAAACCTTTACTAGGTATTGTGTTCGCGGTTTTTCTTTATCTCGATCGCTCCTAAAATCGATTTTAGGAAGATTTACACTTTTACCTTTTCCTGTTACAAATTTTAGTAACAGTACATTTACTGTAAAGGTTTTATTAAATTTTGTATCTACTTGAAAAGAAATAAGATAAAGGAGTTGCGATCGTGACAGGAAAAGAATTACAAAGGATTTTATTAAACAAATGGGGCAAATCCTACGATATTCGCTTAAGAAAAATTGGCGGGAGACTTTTCTTACAAATTATGTGGAAGTATCTCGAGCAAGGATCTTTTCCTGTTTCGGAGCGAGAATATATCGAGCATCTCGACGATATTTCTCTCCATTTGAATGCTTGGGGTGGCAAATCTCAAATCGAAGCATATCTTAAAGAAACTAAACACAGTCCTCGAATGGGTAAAGTTGTCAACGTGCCGATCGATCTCGGTGGCAGGGCTGCGGAATGGATTTTAACTTAAAGTTTTAAAAACTTCATCGCGCCTATTCCGCCAAAGTATAGTAATAGAACCGCTCCTCCGAGCAGAGATTGAGTAAAAGGATCGGTAGATGGGGTAATTACAGCACCTAAAATTGCCGCTCCTAAAACAACAAAACGCCAATTAGACAGCATTTGTTCGGAGGAAATAATACTTAATTGGCCCAAGACTAACATCAAAATCGGGATTTGAAATACTAATCCAGTTCCGAACATTAATAAAAGAACGAATTCGAAATAGCGATCGATCGACCATGATTGATCGACCACATCTGCCCCGTAAGTAACAAAAAAGTTTAAAGCTGCCGGAATTAAAGCTATGTAAGCAAAAAATAATCCGATAAAGAATAATACAGCAGAACCCAAAACTACAGGCCCTAACAATTTTCTTTCGCGACGAGTCAGTCCGGGGAGAACGAATTGAATAATTTGATAGAGAATGAAAGGGCTAGAAATTACTAAAGCACTGTATCCGGCTACTTTAATCGAAACAAAAAAGAATTCTCCGGGTGCTAATTGGAGAAATTTAACATCTCCTGCGGGTATTTGTAGAATGCTGACGATCGGACGGACGAAAATAAAACAAACGACTGCCGCTAATACTACGGCAATTAGAGCGTAAAATATCCTCGATCGCAATTCTTCCAAGTGATCGAACAGGGACATTTCAACTTCGTCAGGAAGTTCGTCTAAATAATCTTCATTATCTTTTTCGGTTTTATTATCTAATTCTGTGCTGGTCATCTAAGTTAAGTTGAGATTTTTTATATAGTTTATCTTTAACGCCGCAAGAATAACTCCCTCTTAAAGGTTGGAGAGGTCAATAACTATTTTATCGATATCAAATCGCACTAAATCTTAAAGCAATGGTTAATTATAGCAGAACGATCTCTCAGAAAAGAGCGATCTCGATTTTAAGATCGAACTCTTTTGTCTTTAAGGTTAACTTATGGTAGCTTTTTCCCGAGTCGCTTTAAAAGATCGATCGATTACTTCTAACACGCCTTCGGCAGTCCTTAAAGAACCTTCGATAAAGCCTTGATAGTCAGAATAAGCTTCGCCACAGATATGAACGTTTTGACGGTCGTTTTTGTCATCAGGAAGGCTAAAAGCTTGCAAACGTTCGATTACTTCCCAAGATTTTACTTCGGGTTGCCAGGCATGAGCACCAGCACCGTAGGGTTTTAAACCCCAGGCACGGATACCGTATTCTGCGATCGAATCTTCTAATTTTTCGAGATCTTCGATAACATCGGCAGGGTTGTGAGGGGATCGATTTTTGCAGCGTTTTTGGTAAGCGGGAAAGATATTTTTAATTAACTCTTGTTGCTTGTCGCTAATAGGTTGAGAAACTGTATCTTTTGCCTCTCCATTGCTAATTATTTTTTCTTTAATCGGAGCTAAGATAAAGCGACAAAATTTTTCGGCGAGTCTTTTATCTCGATTTAATTCTGCGCGATCGTGATTTTGTTGGTTACAAACGTAACAATCCCAATATTCTGAAGCAGGGCGATCGGTATATACCATTACCATGCCTTGTCCGTTTCTGTTGTAAACAAAAAAAGTATCGCTGCTGATGTAATAGCTGTGGGTTTTGCCATCCGAAGTGCGATCGCAAATTACCCAACCAGAACCATTATCTTTTGTTTTTACCTCCATCTCTTCGGGAAGTTCGTAATTATTATGATGAAATTCTTCACGCATTTCTTGAGAAAGTTCGCCGCGATCTAGTTCTTGTTTATATTGTTCTGTTTTGTCTTGATTCAGTTGAAAACAACATTCGAGAAAATAGTGTAATTCTCTAGTTGGAATTATATCCGCTCCTGTTTGCGGCGTTATATCTTCGTCCCACCAAGGATCGTCGGTAACAAAAAATGCTTTTAATAATGGTTTTGGGATGACTGTTTCTAAGTCTTGCTCTATTATTTCTGGTAAATATTTAGACAACCGCTGTAAGGGATATTGAGGCATAGCTAAAATAACTTCTTTAGCTAATACTTCTTTTGTTTCTCCTTCAAAACCAAGTCTGACTCGATCGCCTTCTGAATGCAAAGATGTTAATTTATGTTTTTGTTTCGCGGTTAAATTTTCAAAGCTATTTAATTTTTCAACCATTGCTTCTGTCAGGTTTGACGAACCATTTTTTATCCCTACTAAATAGTCGTCCGGTTGCAAACTTCTCAGCCACCAAATAATCCATTCGATCGCGTTAGGATTTTCTGTAAGTAGATGATAAAAGTTACCAAATTCTCTAACCTTTAAAATTGCTTGATGGGACATAACATCGCTCAAAGCATTCCAAAGTCCGCATTTATATAATAATTCGCCGTCTGGTTTGCCGCTTTGTCTGGCTTCTTTTCTCAATCGATCGTAATCTTCTTTAGTATTTCCTAATTTTTTGACCTCTTCTCTCATCTCATCTTTTGACATCCCATTTTGATATTTTCCGAGAACTTTTAACATTCCCATTAACATCAGGTTTACGGGATCGTCTTGCCATCTTTGCTCTTCTTTATCTTCAATTTTAAATTTTACCCAGCCCGGGTTGGCAGACTGAAATGAAGGAAAAGCCGTCCTTTCTACTCCCAATTCATCTAATAAACCCATCAGCAATTTTTGTCCTTTACGTTCGTAGCGCATCGGGCCAAATTCTGCGACGAAGTTTTTATTTTTACCCATTCTGACTGTTTCTATTCTTCCCCCCCAACGGTCTGCCATTTCAAATAGACCTACTTTCAGCCCCTTTTCTGCTAGTCTGAGGCTGCAATACATTCCGGTTATGCCACCACCAACTATGGCAACATCGAAAGTTGTTATATTTTGTTCTCGTACCATTAATTATTCTCTCGATCTTTAAAATGAGCTACGAGATCGTAGTTTATTATTTATCTTGCGAGCAAACATTACCCCAACGATAGAAAGGATTATTTATTTCTATTTATGGATGTTTTATCGAACTTTTCGCTCGAATTTTAGTAACGAGTATTTTTGTAAAATATTAATTCTCAATTTCCAGCACAATTTCGATCTGATTACTCGTTACTTATTAATTTTTGTTTTAATTACAATCTGGTTTGGTTTTGAAATAATGTTTTTTTAACTGGCAAACTACTTTTTGATTGCGATCGATCCTTTTGTATTCGCAAGTTGTTGCTTTTATTGGTGAATGACATAAGCTTCGCATCGATTCTCCATGTACTTGACTTACTGCTCGATTTAAAACTTGAAAAAAATCGCAAACTACTTTGGCACTTCTCCATTCTCGATCTAATTGAAATCTGACAAATTTTAAATTTGTTTCTATCGATTTACTATAATCGTCGCATTCTTTCACGTCTACTTCGTAAAGTATTTGACCGTTTTTTTGAACTTTTACTTTTAATTCTTCTTGCAAAAAAGTAACTACGACCATTGCTATTTCTCATAATTCATAGCTTTCTTCGCATTCTATTCTATCTTTCTAAAATTTTATAGCTGCAAATTATTTATTTTAGATGTTCTAAAAAATAATAAAGTTCGAAGTTATATTAAATTTAATTAACTTACTAAACCTTTAATGCACGGGTCTGTTTGTTTGTCAATATACTAGAAAATGCTGGTTAAAAAGATTGCTTATGTAAAAAGGGCTTAACCACCAATAGTTAGGTAACACAGAGAGGAGAAAGAATTAAATTACAGATATTTTAATAACTAATTACAAGATCGAAATACTAGTCGCTCGCCTTGAATGCATATTTATATTTGTTTGTCAATATACTAAAAAATGCTGGTTTAAAACATCAGTTCGGCAAATAGGTTTTAATTTCAGAATACTTATGACAAAACTAACCGTATTTCAAGCTTTTATCTCTTTCTTAGAAAAATTGGTAATAAAATCCCAAAATATCAGATTGTTTTTTGTTTAAAAAATACTATCATATTCGTCAAGCCTTGTAAATTCGTTGCCAAACAATTTTTTATTTATTTTTTTAAGTGATTAATTTGGGTAGTAAATTTAACAACTAATTAAAATATCAAAATAAAAACCAAAAAACCTAAAAGTTGGACTTATATACCTAGAATTTAATTTAAGATCGATCGATCCACTGAAATTGCGTCCATTTCATATTTATATTTATTTGTCAATATACTGAAAAATGCTGGTTTAAAACATCAGTTCGGCAAATAGGTTTTAATTTCAGAATACTTATGACAAAACTAACCGTATTTCAAGCTTTTATCTCTTTCTTAGAAAAATTGGTAATAAAATCCCAAAATATCAGATTGTTTTTTGTTTAAAAAATACTATCATATTCGTCAAGCCTTGTAAATTCGTTGCCAAACAATTTTTTATTTATTTTTTTAAGTGATTAATTTGGGTAGTAAATTTAACAACTAATTAAAATTTAAAAATAAAACCTAGAAAACTAGAAGCGAAACTTATCGATTTAAATTCAACTGGTAGAGGAGAAAAAAGTTAATAGTTTTCTACTAAGTGTCAATTTTACACCAAAATTTCAGATAAAATAGCGCGTTAGTCGTTTGATACGAGAAGAAAATTATGGGACGCGCCAATAAAGTAGTTTTAGCATATTCTGGTGGAGTCGATACTTCAGTCTGTATCCCTTATCTCAAAGAAGAATGGGGCGTAAAAGAAGTAATTACCCTAGCAGCAGATCTAGGACAGGGAGAAGAACTAGGGCCGATTAAAGAAAAAGCCTTAAAATCTGGAGCGGCAATATCCTTAGTAGAAGATGGTAGAGAAAGCTTCATAAAAGACTATACATTTTTAGCGATCGCAGCCAATGCCATGTACGAAAATCGCTATCCCCTCTCAACAGCGTTAGCCCGTCCTTTGATTGCCAAAATGTTAGTCGAAGCAGCAGCAAAATACGGAGCGGATGCAGTAGCCCACGGTTGTACCGGAAAAGGAAACGATCAAGTTCGTTTTGACGTGGCGATCGCGGCATTAAATCCAGATTTGAAAATATTAGCCCCAGCCAGAGAATGGGGTATGAGTAGGGAAGAAACTATTGCTTACGGAGAACGTTTCGGAATACAATCTCCAGTAAAAAAATCTTCTCCTTACAGTATCGATCGCAACTTGCTTGGCAGAAGCATCGAAGCGGGGCCTTTAGAAGATCCGATGACCGAACCGCCAGAAGAAATATATGCTATGACTAAGGCGATCGAAGATACTCCCGACAAACCGGAATATGTCGAAATTGGATTCGATCGGGGCATTCCGACGCAAATAAACGGTCAAAATTTAGATCCGATCGCTTTAATTACTCAGTTAAATGAAATAGCAGGTAAACACGGTTTCGGCAGGATCGATATGTTAGAAAATCGGGTGGTGGGAATTAAATCTCGAGAAATATACGAAGCACCAGCCTTACTTTTATTAATTCAAGCTCATCGCGACTTAGAAAGTTTAACTTTAACTGCCGACGTTACCCATTATAAAAGAGGCATCGAAGAAACCTACAGCCAACTGATCTATCAAGGATTGTGGTATTCTCCTTTAAAAGATGCTTTAGATTGTTTTATCGCCAAGACTCAAGAGCGAGTTTCTGGCACTGTGAGGATAAAATTATTTAAAGGTAGTGCTAATATTGTCGGTCGGCGATCGAATAATTCAATTTACGATCCCGATCTTGCTACTTATGGGGCAGAAGACCAGTTCGATCATAAAGCAGCAGAAGGCTTTATTTATATTTGGGGATTGCCTACTAAAGTTTGGTCGCAAAAAACTCGAAGCTAAGTTAGTAAAAACGATCGAGCATCAGCAGGATCTTCTTCTTGAGGTCAGGGGTTAGAGGTTAAAATATGATATTTGTAAATTTGAAATGAGCGAACCAATTTCTTTACATAAAACCCTTGACCTTCTAACTAGACCGACTGACCCGATAATCAAATGGAATTAGAAATCCTGCTGCAACGAAAACGCAAAATTAGGGCGATCGGTTTCGACGATGCTCCTTTTATCAGAGGCACGAAAGATCCTGTTAATTTCGCCGGTGTAGTCTGTGCTGGAACTCGTTTTGAAGGTATGCTGTGGGGAGAAGTAGAAGCTGATGGTTGGGATGCTACCGATCGCATTTTAGAATTGCTGTTAAACAGTAAATTTCTGCCCCAACTTCATCTAGTACTGCTAGATGGTATTTGTTTGGGAGGTTTTAATGTTATCGACCTTCCTAAACTATTCGATCGTCTTAGAATTCCTTGCGTCTCGGTAATGCGAAAAATGCCTGATATGAACAAAATCGATCGGGCATTAACCAGACTTCCCCGCAAAGAAAAACGATTGGAAATTATGCTAAGTGCCGGTTCTATCCATCAATATCCCCCTTTTTATTTTCAAGTCTACGGTGCTAATCCCCCGACGATCGCTGCTGTCTTGACAAATTTAACAGATCGTGGTAATGTTCCTGAAGCTTTACGACTGGCCCATTTAATCGGTTCGGCGATCGTTAACGGAGAAAGTGGCAACCAAGCATAAAGAAAGGTCAGAGGTCAGGGGTATTAAGTAAGAGTTAAGAGTTCAGAATTAAGAGTTATTAATTTAATGTTCAAAATTAAT
>CAYWIH010000015.1:28071-52747 GCA_964458305.1 uncultured bacterium
GTTTTCAGATTTCATAGGTCAGAGTTCAGAGTTCAGATGTCAGAGTTCAGAATTCATAGTTCAGAGGTCAGAGGTCAGGGGTTCAAATATAATCTTTACTTTTGCTAATTTTTAATTTTTAGAATCAATTTCAAATTTAAAACCTCCTACCTAGACCTTAGACCCCTACTTCACTATTAATTAAAAATAAGATTCTAATGTTCCTCTTCTGCGAACGTCGAGAGTAGCGCAATGGAAAGAACCACCAAAAGGAACGAAATCGATAAAAGGACAGGGAATCGGTTCGAAACCCCAATCTTTAAAAGCTTTAATTAAAGAAGTTTGTTGTGCTTCGACCATAACTCGAGTTTCATCCAACATGAGAACGTTGAGACTGATCCATTTACTGCACATCGAAGGGATACCTTTTATTGGATCGGGTTCTGGAGGAATTAAAATATCCCAAGATTTGAAAATACTGGGTAATTTATTCCGATCGATATAATCTGGGTTAATTAATAGTTTACCGGGAGCTAAAGGTATGAAAGTAGAATCGATATGCATCGGAGTCGGACAACTACTTTCAATTTCGTGAATTGTATATTTATCTCCTAAATGTCTTTGCAACCAAGCAATGCCAAAACTGTTAGTAACGTTACTTTTGGTTACAAATAAATCTCTACCGCAACGCATAAAATCAGCAGCATCAAAAACGGGTTCGTATTCGTTAATGACGTAGCGAAGTTCTTCACCTTTTTTGGGAGGTTCGAAATTATAATCGTAAAGTTCGTCAATTAATTCCGGTTTCGGTGCAGAAGTCCATTTAGCCCCCGCCAAAAAATATTCCTTAAATAAAGAACGATAAGCGAATGCTTCAAAATAACGCGATCGCCACGGCATTGGAGTTTCGATAATTTCATCGCCAACAACTAAAAACCCATCTCTCGGACAAGAAGTACAAAAACCTCTAGATTTCCATTGCGGACTTTTAAAATCGACAAAACCTTCGATCGGATCGGGCCTTCTTACAATTATACCCTCTGCTTCGAGAATATGAATGAATTCATCGAGACATTTTTGTGCCTGTTCGATCAAAAATTGTGGATAAGGTACTCCCGAAAAAAAGCGATATAACCTCGCAGTCGATCGGGGTACGTTATGAGTTACGATCGGATGGTACGGAGGGATAATTGCCCCTTCTAAGCGTCCGACAATGATTTCTTCGAGGGCATCCCATTCATTATAAGAATTTACCGGACATTCGCTAACTTGATTGCCTTCAAGGGGCTTGTCTGCTAACCAGTCCATAATTTTACTCCTGACACCTTCTTTATAATCTTCAAAGATTTTAGCTCCCCGCCACAAATCCTGCTATCGTCAAAGTAAATTAACAGATTTTAAAAGTATTTTGTCAACCAAGCGATCGGGCTATTCTAAAATAATCTCTATTGCGAAACACGAGTACAGCTATTCTAATCAGCCTTTTCCACCGATCGTCATCGATCGAGTAGTCGATTTCCAATCCCTCGATCTTAATTTGTTGAATTGCTTCAATATTAAATTTGCAAACAAATTTATTTCTACTAAGCTTAACTCTTTCGATACCTTCATATAACGTGAGTTGCTGAATTTCTTTTACAGTGCAAACACCTTCATCTTCCTCTTCTCGAGACTCAATTGTTCCATCCGCTCCAAGAGCGCGCTGAAAACTCCAACTTTGTCCCCCTTCTTCTCGATCGCATTCCTCGAAAAAAATATTGAAGACAACAAAATCTTTACAGAATTCTGTGCTGAATGCTTCGACAGTTTTTGCAGTAAATCTAATCAATTTGTTGTCGATTCCTAACAGGCATAGATTAAAGATAGCGGCTTAACTATTTATTGAGATCGATCGAAATTTTCTTAGATCGAGTAATGTTATTTTTTTGGCAATAATGGGTATTTTAGGTTGGGATAGTATTTGCTTCAGTCAAAATTGTGAGTAGTTTACAACAACAATTTGAAGATATCATTTTGATTAAAGATCCTAAAGGTCAACGTACGATTACTTTGAACACCAAAGTTTATACGATCGGCCGCTTATCAACTAATGATATTGTCATCTACGATCGAGATGTTTCTCGCTCTCATGCAACTCTTGTCAAACAGAAAAGTACCAACAGCTCTCGAAGTATATTATGGTTAATTGATGGTAATCTCAAAAGAATTAGAAGCACTAACGGTTTATTTGTCAATAAAAAACTTACTTTAAATCGTCAGCTTCAAATCGGAGATCTAGTCTCTTTGGGTAAAAAAAGCACGATTAAATATTACAGATTTTCTCGTCTTGCCTTAAAGAAACTTTCAAAACGCGGCGGACAGCTCGATGAATCAACTCTCGATAAAATGCTGACCGTTACTGAAGCCGATTATAAAAGAACTATGGTCAACTAAAAAAAATCTTACCTTTGCGCTCGATCGAGAACTTGTTGCAATTCTCTGATAATTGGCGAACTTGGCAAAGAAGGATTGTTAACAACCCTTCTGACACTGCTCAAGTTACGACGTTGATATAACCGCTCTGTTTCTCGTCGATCGTAAGCAATTTTAGATCCTTCGAGTGCCACTCCAGCAAACAGGCCGGCACTTTTGGTGTAAGAATAAATATCCGATCTCCGATCGCTCGGGTTGACAGCATCTTCGCTGAGAGGCCCCGCTGCAACGGAGACATTTCCTCCTAAAGTGAAAGATTCTTCTAAGGTACGATTAATACTCCGCTCGCTCATAAATATTAAGATAGCATCGGTAGATTTACCGCCAGCTTGCAGCCCGAAACTACCTCCAGAAATCGAAACTATTACTGGCTTATCCCATCGTCCTCGATCGTCTCGCATAATTAAAATTCCTTCGCCGTTAGTTCCGGCAAAAATGAATCCCCCTGTAACAATACCTGGAAAAATAGCAATTCCTTTGGCACGTCTTATTATCGAGCTGGGAATACGTTTTGAGTTACGCCCAGAAAGAAAAGGTTCTAAAGTTTCGATCGAATCTATAATTACATCCTCGGGTTCTGCTAATGCAGGCGTAGCGATCGTACAAATCGTGGCTGCGGGAATGACAAATATTAATGGAGATAATTTCATAACAATCTAAAAACAACCAGGGTACTATTATGTTAGCTATTTAACTCGCTCCGTTCGATGGAATAACTAAAGTATCCGCCAATTAAAAATAGGCACAGTTTTTGACTGCGCCTAGTTTTTTTATTTTATCTGCCAGCTATTTATAAAAAAGGGTGCTGACGGTTTTGAAAACGGTATTTTATAGTTATGTAAATATAATAGTCTTTTTCTATACTTTTGTCTAGTTGGATTTACTGATTTAATGTTTTCTTAATGTTCTAATCTCCTTTTTCAATGACGATCCCAACTAAGTATTATGCAGAATTGACTTTTAGTATTATTAAAGTAATATGGTAGATATTAAACGGCGTGACCTAATCTTTAGAGCATACATACTTTAGTACGAGAGGAAAGGTACTACCTGTGAAGGTAGGCGTGTGAGAAAGAGGATCGCGAAGAACCCAGGAGGTAGGCTTAAAAGCAGCCATCCTTTGAAGAGTGCGTAACAGCTCGCTGGCGGAGTCCCTCAAGTAACTGAGAAGACGCAAAAAAGCTCTAACAACTTTCACGCTTGTTTAATTTTATTTAATGCTTTAAATTAGATCGAGTAGGGCAAAAAAATACTTCAGAATCGAACCGATCGCAGATCCTGAAGCTAATAATAATTAAGTAAAAATAACTCCTCAAAAACCACCCATAGTATATTTAAAATTCCTCGATCCTCGATAATCGGATAAATCGGCTAAACGATCTAAAGATTGAACCCCAGAGTATAATTTACCGTTAATTTCCCAGGTTGGAAAAGATTGAATTCCAGCATCCAAACAGGCTTGTCTTTGAGGATTTACACCGCCTCGAGCGCATTCGATATAATTAACGTCTTGAAATGCTTCCTTACCGAATAATTGCTTTTGTTCGTAACAGTGAGGACACCAAAAAGCACCGTATTTTTTAGCACCAATTGCAGTTAAATGCTTGGCTAATTCTATTTCTGCCGCTCCCGATGTAGTATTAATTTCCCAACCTTTTGGCGGTCTGGCTTGTCCTTCAGCTTCGGGAATAATAATTCTTCCGGTTGCGGGATCGATCGCAGCTTCGGCATTAAGATTGCTGTTAATACCAGAATAGATACCTAAAGTCCCGACCAAAGTAATCAAAGCAACGATCGCCCCAGTAAAGAATATTTGCCCGAGATCGTCCCATTCCCGACCGATTATAGTTAGAACTAAAAAACTCAAAGAAAATAGCGCAGAAGCGATACAATAAGGGCAAATAGCTTGAATCTCAGTAAACAGGACGTACATTAAATAACTGCTAAAAACAGCCATAGCAACGCCACCAGCTAGCAACAGCAACCAAGTCCAATTTTCTAATTGACTTCTAAGTTTTCTGTTAGAATCGGGGTTGACTGCTAAAGGAGCTAAAGAAAAAGTTGCCATGCCAGTATAAGCTAGAGTACCGAACAAACTCAAAGGCAAGCCAAAAACTGTAGCGTAAGGGCTGTTAAGGACGTTATTACAACCACCAGCAGCACCATCGATACTGCAACCAACTTCACCCCCCGTTAACTTTTCAAAAGTTAGATAGGCTGTTAGAATTGCCCCAAAAATAGCGATCGCTCCAATTATGTAGCGCGAGTAGCGGTAAATCCAGGGTACCGAACGTCGACGACGTATATTTCTCATAAATTAATAAATAAATTTGCGACAATTAAACAAAAACACGATTCGATCGTAACAGAAACATAATTACCATTCTGTATCGGTCATACGTCTGGCAGCATCAACAAATTGAGACACTCTAATCGGATCGATCGTTTCATTAATATTTTCGTGTCTTTTTAGGGAACTTGCCACAATTACCCCATCGGCGACTTGCATTAACTTAGAAATATTTTCTGCATTAGCACCGCTACCAATAAAAACTGGTACGCCCTTAGCTGCTTTGCGAGCAATTTGTAAATCTTCTAAAGAAGTAGGATGACCCGTAGCCCAACCAGAAATAATTACTCCGTCGGCCAACCCTCTATAAATTGTCTCCTCGATCGCTGCACTTAAATTGGGGACACTCAAAGGCAAAGCGTGCTTGACCAAAACATCGGCTAAAATTGCCACTTCGCTTTCTAATTCTCGACGGTAGCGCAGTAATTCTCGATCTACTCCCTCGATTATCCCCCGATCGGTCGCCATTACCCCAGTAAGGACGTTAACGCGAATGAATTTAGCCCCCGTACAACTGGCAATCGCCATCGCGCTTCTGGCATCGTTACGCAAGACGTTAATCCCAACGGGCAACATGACTAAATTCATGACTCGATCTACAATAAGAGTCATAGCACTTACTACTGCAGGATCTACTCCTTCTTTTGCAAAAGGAGCATCAAAAAAATTTTCGATTATAATACCGTTTACTCCACCTGCTGCTAGAGCTGTTGCTTCTTGTTCGGCTCTTTCTAATATTGCTCTCAAATTACCTCCCCAACGAGGAGAAGTAGGTAAGGGTAACAAATGTACCACGCCAATGATTGGATTTGGTGTATTGAAAATTTGTTTTAAGTCCACTGAATCTACCTAACGTATCGCGATTTTGTTTGCTAACTGTTTTATCTAACTCACGGAAAATTTTATCTGTTCGAGGTTTTTTTGCTCTCAAAACCGGATAATCTATTAATCAAGATTTATTTTAGTAGGTCGCTAGGATATTGGAATATTTTTTTATATTGAAACTAAATCCTTCAGATACTTTTTTTGATTGAAGAGCTGCTTCGATTTTATTTCCAGAGCGAGAAGAATTTTTTTGCAGGCGATCGCTTCGATCGTCTTTAAATCAGTTAAAATATCTTTACATATAATTAAAATTCGAATAATAGATTATACAATTAAACACCACAAAATCGAGCTATTATGGGCCAAAAGCCGACCATTGCCATTTCTCATTTAGGATGCGAAAAAAATCGTATCGATAGCGAACATATGTTAGGTCTGTTAGTAGAAGCAGGCTACCAAGTAGATGCTAATGAAGAATTAGCAGACTATGTAGTAGTTAATACTTGTAGTTTCATCCAAGAAGCAAGACAAGAATCAGTTCGTACTTTAGTAGAATTAGCAGAAGCAGATAAAAAAATCGTTATCGCTGGATGCTTGGCGCAACATTTTCAAGAAAAATTATTACAAGAGTTGCCAGAAGCAGTAGCAGTAGTAGGAACTGGAGATTATCATCAAATCGTTAAAGTAATTGAAAAAGTAGAAGCAGGAGAAAGAGTAAAACAAATAAGCGATCGCCCCTCTTATATTGCCGACGAAAATACCCCCCGCTATCGTACCACCAGCGAAGGAGTTGCCTATTTGAGAATAGCAGAAGGTTGCGATTATGCCTGTTCCTTTTGTATAATTCCTCATTTACGCGGCCGCCAAAGATCTCGATCGATCGAATCGATCGTCGCAGAAGCAGAAAGGCTAGCAGCTCAAGGAGTTAAAGAATTAATTTTAATTTCGCAAATTACCACCAATTACGGGATAGATTTATACGGAAAACCAAAACTAGCAGAATTGCTGCGAGAGTTGGGCAAGGTTGACGTACCCTGGATTAGAATGCATTATACTTATCCAACCGGGTTGACACCAGAAGTAATTGGGGCAATGGTAGAGACACCAAACGTCATACCCTATCTCGATTTACCCCTACAGCACTCACATCCAGAAATTTTGCGGGCCATGAATCGACCCTGGCAAGGACGGGTGAATGATGCTATCATTGAACGGGCAAAAACTGCAATTCCCGAAGCAGTTTTAAGAACCACCTTTATCGTTGGTTTTCCAGGGGAGAAAGAAGAGCAATTTGCGCATCTGGTAGAATTTGTCAAGCGTCACGAGTTCGATCACGTAGGTGTATTTACTTTCTCACCGGAACAAGAAACAGTAGCCTACAACTTAAGCGATCGCGTTACACAAGAGGTAATGGACGAACGTCGTGATATTTTAATGCAAATACAACAACCGATAGCCGCTCGCAAAAATAAAGCTTGCGTGGGGAAAAAGGTTGAGGTATTAATAGAGCAAGAAAATCCCAAAACGGGCGAATATATAGGTCGTTCGGTCAGATTTTCTCCAGAGATCGACGGGGTTGTTTATGTTAACGGAGAAGCTACCTTAGGAGAGATCGCTACGGTAAAGGTAACCGACGCTAGCACCTACGATCTTTACGGACGAGTCTGTCAGTAAATGGAGATAAATAAAAAGTATCTATCGAAGGTGGGAAGTAAGTAAAACTACAGAAAAGAGATCGAGCGTTCGTAGAGTCAATTGGCTCACAAAAAAAGCTTGACTTAACAAAAAAATAAGTTAAGTTTTTAAGAAAAAAGCAAACCGAATAAGAAAAAAATTACCTTATGACAATAACTTTCCAAAGTTTAGGATTATCTAACGAGCGAGTAGAACAATTAGAAGAAATAGGCTTTGTCGAACCTACCAATATTCAAGCTCGAGCGATCCCAGAACTTTTAGAAGGCCGAGACGTAGTCGGTCAGTCCCAAACAGGAACGGGTAAAACAGCAGCTTTTTCCCTACCAATTTTAGAGCGGATCGAACAAAAAAATAAATCAGTACAGGCTCTAATATTAACACCAACAAGAGAATTAGCCCAACAAATAGCGCGAGCAGTCAAAGAATTTTGCGGTAGAGATAGACTCTATATCCTAACAGTATGTGGCGGTCAATCGATCGAGCGACAAATTCGCAGCTTGCAAAAAGGCGTGCATATCGTAGTCGGTACGCCCGGAAGAGTAATCGATTTATTAGAACGTAGGGAGTTACACTTAGATAACTTAAATTCGGTAGTATTAGACGAAGCTGACGAAATGCTGTCGATGGGTTTTATTGACGATGTCAAAAAAATCCTCAGAAAAACTCCCAAAGAGCGTCAAACAACTTGTTTTTCTGCGACGATGCCTCGAGAAATTCGAGAATTAATCAAACAATTCTTGAACGATCCCGTTACAGTGACAGTAGAACAGCCCAAAGCTGCACCGACAAAAATCGACCAACACGTTTACAACGTGCCGCGCGGTTGGAACAAAATTAAAGCATTACAGCTAATTTTAGAGATTGAAGAGCCATCATCGGCAATTATCTTCGTTCGCACCAAACGTACCGCCAGTATTTTAACAAGTAAGTTACAAGAGGCCGGCGAAAGCGTAGACGAATATCACGGCAACTTAAGTCAATCTCAACGAGAAAGACTGGTACAGCGTTTCCGCGAAGGTAAAATGCGGATGGTAGTAGCAACGGATATCGCAGCGCGAGGTCTGGATGTAGAAAACTTGAGTCATGCAATCAATTTCGATTTACCAGATAACCCCGAAACTTACATCCACCGGATCGGTAGGACTGGAAGAGCTGGAAATACAGGGGTAGCAATATCTTTAGTCGAACCAATGGATCGACGAATTTTAAGACAAATCGAGCGACGCATCAGTCAAAAATTAAAAGTTTGTAAAATACCGAATCGCGCTCAAGTAGAAGCAAAAAGGTTTGCCAAACTACAATCCCAGGTCAAAGAGACCCTCTCTGGGGAAAGAATGGCCTCCTTCTTGCCGATCGTCCGAGAATTAAGCGCAGATTACGATCCCCAAGCGATCGCGGCGGCAGCTTTACAGATGGTGTACGATCGCAATTGTCCGAATTGGATGAAAACAGATTGGGAAGTTCCAGAGCACAGTACTCCCAAACCGAATATCAAAAACAAATACAATCGGAATAACAAAAAGCCTCTGGCTCCACATAGGTCTAGATAAGGATCGAGAAGGAAAATGAAAAGTCTGAAGTCTGAAAACAAAGTGTCTGCGGTAAATCAAGATTTACCAATTCAAAAATCAACAGATGAGTCCATTTTAGGCTTCAGAAAAAAAAGGGGCGATCTCCAACAGTGGCGAGGTTTGATCGAAGAATATCGTGCTTTACTACCAGTGAGCGATCGAACTCCGGTAATTACTTTGCTAGAAGGAAATACCCCTTTAATTCCAGTCCCTTACATTTCCGAACAAATCGGCCGCCAAGTCAAAGTATTTGTTAAATACGATGGTTTAAACCCCACCGGAAGCTTCAAAGACAGGGGTATGACAATGGCTATTTCTAAAGCCAAGGAAGAAGGAGCAGAAGCAGTAATTTGTGCTAGTACTGGAAATACTTCAGCAGCAGCAGCAGCTTATGCCAGACGCGCCAAAATGCGAGCTTTTGTCATCATTCCCGATGGATACGTAGCGTTGGGAAAACTGGCACAAGCTTTAGTATATGGGGCCGAAGTAATTGCAATTAAAGGTAATTTTGACGACGCGTTAAAAATAGTGCGTCAAATCTCGGAAACTTATCCGATTACTTTGGTTAATTCTGTAAATCCCTATCGCTTGGAAGGACAGAAAACAGCAGCTTTTGAAGTGGTGGATACTTTAGGAAATGCTCCCGACTGGCTTTGCATTCCTGTCGGCAATGCTGGCAATATTAGTGCCTATTGGATGGGTTTTTGTCAGTACCATCAGATCGGCAAATGCGATCGCCTGCCAAAAATGATGGGGTTTCAAGCTGCAGGTGCTTCGCCAATAGTGACAGGCCAAGCAGTACCTAATCCCGAAACAATCGCTACAGCAATTAGAATTGGCAATCCGGCAAACTGGGAAAAAGCGATCGCAGCAGGAGAATCTTCTCAAGGTGAATTTAATGCTGTCAGCGATACAGAAATTTTAGCAGCATATCGAATGTTAGCGGCCGAAGAAGGTATTTTTTGCGAACCTGGTAGTGCTGCATCTGTAGCTGGTTTGTTAAAAGTTAAAGAAAGAGTTCCTACTGGTGCGACGATAGTTTGCGTACTGACTGGTAACGGATTAAAAGATCCCGACTGCGCGATCGCACACTGTAATAATACTCCCACCAAGGCGATCGACAAAGATCTCGCAGAAGTGGCTAGGGTTATGGGTTTTTAGACTTCTTGGAGCTGTTCGAATCCGGCTCATAGATGCAAAGAATTATTGAGCTAATCTTAGCTTAGTTTAATTGATTTATCGATCGGCAGAGATAGCAGAAAATTGATTTTATATTTGCCTAAAAACAGCTTATAGATCGAGTAACGATCGATTATTCTAAGAATCGTTCACTATTATTCTAACTTTTGAGTTTTGATTTCTGACTTATACTATGGTTAGTCAGTCAGCAAACGCGATCGTGGATTTTGTTGCTTCTTTTGTTCGTTTTTTTCGCTATCTTTTTAAGTGGGCAACGATTAAAAAAATTATTTTTTACGTTTCGAGACGAAGATTGACCGGCTTGGCTGCTGAAATTGCTTACAGTACCATGTTGGGTTTATTTCCGGCGATGATCGCTTTTTTTACGGTTATTGGTATGTTCGAGGTTTCGGTAGCCTCTAGTTTGGCCCAAATAGCCGTTCGTTTGCAAGAGATTTTACCTCCCCAGGTTTGGAATATATTATCTGGTTTTGCTGCAGAAATTAGCACCGATAGCAATAGGGGTTGGTTTTCTTTGTCCTTTGTTTTTGCTATTTGGGTCTTTTCTGGGGCTATTAGCGCGACGATCGCCGCTTTAGATCGCATTTCTTCGATCCCACGATCGCAAAAAAGACCTTTTTGGCAAGCAAAAATAGTTGCTTTAATTCTAGCTGTCGGTTCGATCGCTTTGTTAGTTTTGGCTTCTTTCTTGGTTTTGCTGGGAGATTTTGCGATTAAACTGGCAATAGAGTTAAATTGGGTTGAGTTACTCGCTACTGTTTGGAAAATTTTAAGCGGCCCGGTTATTCTTGCTATTTTTGCGACAACTTTGGCTTTAATTTATCAAATTAGACAATTTCCGATCGATCCCGATCGCCCTTTGGATAAGTTGAAATATATTGGTTTTGTTGTTAGCGTTGCTTTTATTTTATTATTTTTAATCGATCGGTTTTTAGATTATATTAACTATCTGATCGACAATCACGACCTTCACAGTACTGTCGGTTCTTTTTTATCAAATATTTGGGGTATTATCAGTTTGCCAGTTTCTTTGGGTATCGTGGCTACTGCTTTTGCTTTTACCTATCGTTTCGGCCCTTCTCGTTGGATTTCTGGTACTCCTTTAATCCCTGGTGCTATTTTAGCGGCTCTTTGTTGGGCGATCGTGTCTAATTTGTTTCGGATGTATGTTGCTAATTTTGGTAATTATAATAAGGTGTACGGTGCTGTCGGTGCTGTGATTGTTTTGATGCTTTGGCTTTATATTAGTTCTTTGGTTATGCTTCTGGGTTACCAACTTAATATTGTCGTCGGAGAGATGATTAAAAAAGAAGGCAATCGAGAAAAACCGCCTTTGCAAGATCGTTAAAAAAAACCTCGGTTCTTGCCGAGGATTATCACAGGAGAAATCTTATTTTAATTTTTAGATTATATATTCAAAAAAAAGTTATGGTTGATGTTTTCGATCGCCTTTTATGTAAATAATTGTAACGTAATCGAAAAAAAAAAACGAGTATATTTGACAAAAAAAAAGAAAAGTAGTAACAGATAGAACTAAAAAACTAGGCCGAGCGGACAAGCAACGCGATAAACTGACATAAAGATGTAGCGAAAAATGTCCCATGTCTAATCGTCTTAGCGAAGCTCAAAGTTTGTATTTGCGAAAACACGCAGAAAATCCGATCGATTGGCAACCTTGGAGCGAAACGGCACTATCTAGAGCAAAATCTGAAGATAAACCAATTTTTCTGTCGATCGGTTATTCGAGCTGTCACTGGTGTACGGTAATGGAAGGAGAGGCATTTTCAGATCCGGCGATCGCTGCGTTTATGAACGATAATTTTGTGGCGATTAAGGTCGATCGCGAAGAAAGGCCGGATATTGACAGCATTTATATGCAAGCATTACAAATGATGACCGGTCAAGGTGGCTGGCCTTTAAATATCTTTTTAACTCCAAAGGATTTGATTCCTTTTTTTGGAGGAACTTATTTCCCGATCGAACCTCGTTACAATCGTCCGGGTTTTTTACAAATATTGCAATCGGTGCGTGGTTTTTACGATCGCGAAAAAGAAAAGTTGCAAAAATACACTGAGGAAATGGCAAGTATTTTACAAAATTCTACCATATTACCGCGATCTGAAACAGAAACTTTAACAAAAGAAATATTATTTCGCGGCATGGTGGTTAATAGTAAAGCAATTGTTAGCTCTGCTGAAGATTTCGGCCGTCCTCGTTTTCCAACTATTCCTTACGCTAATTTAGCACTGGCTGGCACGAGATTGAAGCTCGATTTACCACCGGATATAGATTCGATCGAAATCTGCGAGCGAAGGGGCTTAGATTTGGCTTTGGGGGGAATATACGACCACGTTGGGGGTGGCTTTCACCGCTATACTGTCGATTCTACTTGGACTGTGCCCCATTTTGAAAAAATGCTTTACGATAACGGGCTGAATGTCGAATATTTGGCTAATCTTTGGAGTAACGGTTACCAGTCTTTGGCAATAAAAAGGGCAATTTTCAAGACTGTCGAATGGTTAGAGCGAGAAATGACCGCACCGGAAGGTTATTTTTATGCTTCTCAAGATGCGGATAATTTTACTGCTGTCGAGGAAATAGAACCGGAAGAGGGGGATTTTTATGTTTGGGCATATTCGGATTTAGAAAAGTTATTAAGTTCGGAAGAATTATCGGAGTTAAAAGAATTATTTACGATAACTCCTGAAGGTAATTTTGAAGGTAAAAATGTTTTACAAAGGTTTGACGATCGAGAATTTTCCGATCGAGTTGAGGCTATTTTAGATCGGCTTTTTGCGGTACGCTACGGCAAAAGTGCGGCGGAAATAACTACTTTTATTCCTGCTAAAAATAATGGCGAAGCAAAAAGTTTTAATTGGCAAGGTCGCATTCCTCCGGTAACTGATACTAAGGCGATCGTCGCTTGGAATAGTTTGATGATTTCCGGTTTAGCTCGGGCTTATGGTGTTTTTAAGGATGATTCTTTTTTAAGGTTGGCAACTAATGCGGCTAATTTTATTCTCGATCGCCAATGGGTCGAGGATCGCTTTTATCGGATTAATTATGACGGTCGAGTTTCGGTTTTGGCTCAGTCGGAAGATTATGCTTTTTTTATTAAGGCTCTGTTAGATTTGCAGGTTAATTGTTCTGAAAACTTTTTTTGGTTAGAAAAAGCTATTTCAATTCAAAATGAGTTCGATCGTCTGTTTTGGAGCGAAAATCAGGGCGGTTATTATAATAATGCCTCAGATGCTGCTGCAGAATTAAATATTAAGGAAAGATCTTATATCGATAATGCTACTCCTGCTGCTAATGGTGTGGCGATCGCTAATTTGGTTCGTTTGGCTTTGCTTACTGAGAATTTAGAATATCTCGAAAAGGCAAAATTAGGTTTGCAAGCTTTTAGTATTGTTATGGAAAAGTCTCCCCAAGCTTGCCCGAGTTTGTTTGTGGCTTTAGATTATTACCTGCATGGTGTTTCTGTCAGTGCTAAAAAAGTAGATTTAAAATCTTTAATTACTGAATATTTTCCGACTACAGTTTATAAAATAAAGTCCGATCTTTCTGAAGGTACGGTAGGATTGGTCTGTCAGGGAATGACTTGTTTTAAACCTGCTGAAAGTCCCGAAGAATTGTTAGCACAAATTAAAAAATATCAAGTTTAATGAAAGTAATTCAGGATTTTCCAGATTTAGAAATAGAGCGAATAAATTGGTTTAGATCTGGCTTGAAAGATTGGAGCAAATCTAATTTACGCTCCTATCCTTGGCGAGAAACAACGGATGCTTATGCTATTTTTGTGGCTGAATTTATGTTACAAAAAACGGGAGCGGATACGGTAGCCCCAATTTATCTATCCTTTTTAGAAAAATACCCGAAAGTTGAAACTTTGGCAAGTGCTAACATGACCGAAGCAGCCGAAATCCTCAAACCGCTGGGTTTGTTTTTTCGTGCGGAAAGATTGTTGCGATCGGCGCAGATGATTGTGGATCGATATCAGGGAAGATTCCCTAGCTCGGAAAAAGAATTGTTAAAATTACCCGGAGTCGGTAAATATACCGCTCGATCGATCTGCGCTCACGCTTACGGACAAGCAAAAGCAGTGCTAGATACTAACGTCGCTAGGATTTTAGAACGTTTTTTTGGCATTAAAGGAGAAAGAATTAAATCTCGTTGTAAAATACTCTGGTACGCTGCCGATCGCGTCGCACCCGATCGCCATGTTTCGCGATGGAATTTAACTTTACTTGACTTTGGGGCGAAAATATGCACTGCTACTAACGCAAAATGCGAAGTTTGTCCTCTCAATCAAAAATGCCAGGCATCCAACATAGTTAAATAGTTATATAGTTACGAATCTGAGGACGCTATGGAGGATGCGAACTGCTTTAATTGGTTTGCTGACAAAACCAGAAGCTCCGGCTATTTTAGCGCGAACTCTGTCGACGACACCATCCTTACCCGTGAGCATAACTACCGGGATTTTTTCTAATTCGGGGACTCTTCGCAGTTGGGCGCAAACTTCATAACCGTTCATCAAAGGCATTCCAATATCGAGAAAAACAATATCTGGACTGGATAAAAGAAGTTTGGGGATAGCTTGGAGGGGGTCTTGTATGCTGATAAAATTAAATCCAGCCCTGCTAATTATTTCTGCCATAACACCTAAAGCTTGGGGGCTATCATCGATACAAGCGACTGTAATATCGGAGCGATCGTCATCTTCGAAGGTATATGTTTCTTCTGGAGGTTTCGAGGCGATCGTTACCGAACTTTGAGAAATATCCTCGATCTCGTTGAGTTGGAACAATCCACTATCCAAGTATGGCATTAAAGAAACAGTTAGAGGGAGGAGATCTTTATTCATCAAGACGGCTAAATCTCTGAGAGTGTGATATCCGTCGATTACTTTGAGTAAATTTTCATAAGCTTGAGCAGAAACCTCTCGAGCCAATCTTTGCTTGTCTAGAACGATCGGAGCTAAATTGGGAGAAGTTTTTTCTAAAGAGAGATCTCGCCATTGCAACCAAGTTTTTAAAGCGCGATCGTATGCTTGTTCGATCGGGACTAAAGTTAGGGAAATTTTCAAGCCAGATGAGATGAGAGACTCTCCTGAAGTGGGAGTAAGAGAATAAGTAGATTCTTTAAGATGAGACAGTTGAATTAAATCGAAAAGAACTTCTTCAATTTTGGCGCGAACGAAATTGTCAAAAGTATCGTAATTAATTCGATCGCTTTCTAATAAAATCGATAGTAATTGGTAGTTCCAACATTGAAATTTTTCAGAGCGATCGATATCTTCGTGACTAAACTCTACTTCAAAACAATATTTTGCGATTAATCTTCTCCAAGATCGATGGGGATGAATTCCACCATCAGCCCAAACGATCCGACCGAGACAAAAGTAGAGTTGAAACTGTAAATTCTCATTACTAAATATTACGTCTAATTTGCCCGTAAATTGTTTGCGGTCGAGATCCGTTATTTGTCGATCTAAATTGTTTAAGGAAGATTTAAAAGCATTATTCATCTTGAAATCTTTGTTAGGTTTCAATGTCGCTAAAAATTGAATTGAATTTTTTTGCTTAGCTATCTAGTCATAGTTTACTCGATGGATTAGAGCCTAGGAAGGGGAAAAAAGCAGTCTTGCGACTGTATCTAATAGATTTTGCTCGGTGCAAGGTTTGCTCAAAAAAGCACTAGCACCCAGTTGTAAAGCTAAATCTTGATAAGTTTGACTGTTGTTTGATGTTAGCACGATCGCGGGGATAAGATTTAATTGCGGATTTTGTGATAAAGATTTCAAAAATTCAAAGCCGTTCATACGAGGCATATCTAAATCGCAAATAATTAAGTTAATTTTTTCTGCTTCGTATAATTTTTCTAATGCGGCGACTCCGTCTTTTACTTGTATTATTTTATAACCAGCTTTTTTGAGCATTGTAGTTGTAGTATGTTGGCTGGTAATGGAATCGTCTACTATTAGTAAAACTTGTGAATTGTGGGGAATACTTTGAGGTAATATTATTTTTTGAGGCGGTAAAGTTGGTAATTTTTTTTTCTGGGGAGAAGCGATCGCGTCGGTTGGTTTTGTTACGGTATGTTTTTGTTTGCCCATCTCTTCTATTAAGGCAATACCATCAATTACTAAACTGAGATTGCTATTACTTAAAATGCTGCAACCATAAACGAATCTTGGGGGTGTTAAAGCACTTCCTAAAGATCTGATTACTAATTCTTGTTTTCCTAATACTCTATCAACTTCTAAGCCTAAAAAAGAATCGTTTTGGTTCAGTAATAAAATTGGCGCGATCGGACTTGGATATGAGTGCTTTTGTTCGAGTTTTTTTTCCAGGCTGTTGCTGTAACGAATTAGTTCGGATAATTTATATACTGGGATGGCGTATTTTTCGGTTTCTGAATTGAGATGTAAAATTTTTTGCTGTTGAAAGAATTCTATTTGATTTGGTTGAGGTTGAAGTATTTTTTGGACTAGATCTGATACTATAGAATAAATAATTCCTCCTGCTTCGCAAACCATTAATTTAGCAATACTTAAAGTTAGCGGAATTTGTAAGTAAAAGGACGTTCCTTGTTGTAATTTTGACTCGACGACAATATTTCCTTTTAGGGCTTCTAGTTGCGCGCGAACTATATCCAATCCTAAGCCCCTTCCCGATAGTAAATCTACTTCTGATGTGGTAGAAAATCCGGGTTCAAAGAGATATTCTAAGGTTTGAGATTCTGAGAGGGTTTTGGCTTTTTGCGGGCTAATTAAATTAGATTCGATCGCTCTTTTTTTGATTTTATCTAAGTTAATTCCTTGCCCGTCATCTTTGACTGCTACTATTGTTTTGCTACCTTGATAGTAGGCGGCAATTTCGATCGATCCTTTGGCTAATTTTCCTTTTTTCAGCCGATTTTCGGGGGTTTCTATGCCGTGGGCGAAGGCATTGCGAATTAGATGTAATAATGGTTGATATAATTTTTGCTCGATCGCTTTATCTACTAATATATTCGCACCGCTTAATTTTAATTCTACTTGTTTGTTATAAGTATTTGATAGTTGTTCGATTAACCGAGGAAAGCGATTGAATAAGTTGGATAAAGGGGTCATTCTGGCTTCGATTAGTTCGGCTCTCATATTAAATAGCATTCGCTGTTTTTTCTTGAAAGATTGAGCGAATTTTTTGCCATAATTTTTGACTTTTTCTAATCCTTTGACTGAGTCGTTTGTGTCTTCTAAAATTATTTTTAAAATTTTAAATATTTGTTGATATTGTTCTATTTGCAGGCTAGAAGAGTTGCCGTTGTTCGAACTATAATTGAAGTCTTTGAGAGGAATTTTGGGAAATAGATGAGAAAATGTTTCGAAGAAATTGCTATTATCTGGAAACATTAAGGCTAAATCGAACCAGTTACATAATTGATTTAAGAGTTGTTGAGTTTGTTTGTTTTTGGCTAAAATATCTTCGATAATTGCTTGACTTTCTTGATTGTTAAGAGCGTTTTTGTTTTGTTCGATCGCCAGTTCTCCGGCTAAGTAATTAATTTTTTCGATTTCTTCTATTTTGACTTTAACTGTTGATGATATTTTTTCTTTTTCTAGTTTTATATTGGATTCTTTTTTTGTTTCTGTAATTTCTATCTCTTCGGATACATTTTGTTCTGGCTCGTCTATTTTGCTTTCGCTCACTGGAGTTGAAAATAATTCTAATGGTTTGCTATCTTCCCAAATATCTTCTAAAGCAGATGTAGTAAAATTGTCGATCGCTTTAATTAAATCTTTGATGTAGCTATAATTTAACCAATCTGTCCCTTTTAAATCCACTCTAAAATTGTTATATTCTGATTTTAATTTTGCTACTTTTCCGGTAAATTTTTCTATTATTGGTAATTTTTTGGTGGTTGCTATTTCGTTAAAGCAGCGATAATATTGAAATTTAATAACTGCAAGTATTGCTTGTAATGTGGTAAATTGGCGATATAAATTCAGGCTGGGTTGGGAATTCATTAATTCGAGATATTGCAAAAATTTATTTAACCAAGTATCGATATATTGTTCTAATTCTGGAGTTTTTTCGAGTAATTCGATCGGAACGATAAAATTGAGATTCAATTCGGTTAAATTGATATTTTCATAACGATGAAACCAGCCGAAAATGCATTTAATAATTTTAAGATAAAATTCTCGATTTTGCGGCTCGATAAATATTGCTAGTTCGGTTAATAATTCGCTCAGAGAAATATTTTCTTCTTCGAGAATATCGGGAGATTGAATTAAATTAGTAGCAGATTCTTCGCTATCTTTTAAGATTCGATCGTGAATTTTTTGAAAGTCTTTAAGAGCAGTTTTAGCAATATCGTTAGCTAGTTTGGGAGAGCGATCGAGAGCGGTTAAAGTATTTTCGGCGATCGCGACAAGATCGGTCAAATTGAAAGATCTCCCCATCCCTCTAAAAATTATAGCTTGCTCGCTTAAAGTGGCGATTATTTTATTATTATCTGGAGTGTTTATAATCGCAGAAATTATCTCTAAACGTTCGGTAACTACGGTTTCAAAAAATATTTTAACCGGATCTAATCCTAATTCTTCTGAAGTTGGAAAAGCCGAGTTATCGTCGAGATAATCCTTCAATCTTGCTTCCAATCGATCTAAATTTGCTGCGGCTAATTTAATAATTTCTCGTTCGTTAATATTAGTATTCTCGACTTTAGCAGATAATAATAATTCCAAATATTCATAACTATCAAATAGCAAACTTTTCAAAGATGAGTCGATAGTTAAATCTGGAGCGTACAACCCCCTCAAGACATCTTCGAGTCGATGAGCGATGCCTTCTATTAATTCTAATTGAACGTTAGCAGCCCCCCCTTTAATAGTATGAACGGCTCTCATTAAATTATTAACCTTTAAAGCTCGTTCTGAATTATTTTCTAAGTCTAATAATTCTCGTTCGATCGTTTCTAAAAGTCCGGGAACTTCTTCAAGAAAGAGTCGATATGCTAATTGATAAATTTGCGGATCTTCTACCATTTTAATTAACTTTAAATTGACGAACGTTGGCTTGTAATTTTTGAGCCAAAGCCAATAATTCTTTAAAAGAAGCAGAAATTGTGAGAGAATCAGAAGAAGTATCGTTAGCGATCGCAGCAACTTGAGTCATTACTTCCGTAACCGATTCGGCTTCGACTTTTTGCAAGTTGGTGGCATAAGTAATCCCTTCAACTAACAAACTGATTTTGGCAGTAGCTTCGACGATTTCGTTAAGATTTTGCCGAGTTTCATTGACTAAATTAGAACCTTCTGCAACTTGCTGAATACCTGCTTCCATTGCGGCTTCTACTTCGTGGGTTTCTGCTTGAATTTCTTGAACTAAATTTTCAATTTCGGTAGTTGCTTCGGCTGACTGGTGGGAAAGATTGCGGACTTCATCGGCAACGACGGCAAAACCTTTTCCGTATTCTCCGGCTCGAGTTGCTTCTAAAGCAGCATTGAGGGCCAGTAAATTAGTCTGATTGGCAAAAGAACCGATCAAACTGACTACTTTAGAAATTTTCTGAGAAGACTCCGAAAGTCTTTTAACCCGCAAACTAGTTTCGGCAACGGTTTGGCGAATTTTCAAAATGCTATCTACAGTTTTATTCATCGCCGTATCCCCAGATTGCAAAGTCCGATCGGCCTGTTCGATCGCAACTCCGACTTGTTTGGCATTGAGGGTACTTTGTTCGGTAGTTTTAACCATTTCTTGAATTTTTTCCACAGCCCGATCGAGTTCTTCAAACTGTTGTTGAGCTTTACTTGCCAAGCCTTCGATCGAACTGGTACTGTTATCGGTGGTATTGACGACTTGCTCGGCGGTAGTTTGCACTTGCATGACGATTTCCCGGAGCGCATCGAGGGTGTTATTATAAGCACTGGCAACGGTTCCGACTTCGTCCGCGCTGATGGGTGCTCGAACGGTTAAATCTCCGGTAAATGCTGGTTTAACGGCATCGACTAATTCGATCGCTCTTTGGCGAATTTGCTCTTTGGCGGCTTTTTCTCGTTCGACTGCGGCGGATAATTGGCGGGATTGAGCTTCTACTTGTTGCAAATATTTGGCTTGCTGTATGCCTACTCCAAATTGGACGCTGGCTTGCATTAAAAGGTTTTGTTCGCCTTCTTGCCAGATTCTCGGGCGATCGTTTTGATAGGTTGCGAGCAATCCCCAGAGGGTATCTCCTTGAAAAATGGGCGCGATCGCACAAGCTTTAGCCCCGATCGATTCGAAAAATTCTTGTTCGAAGGTAGATATATCGGCTCGATCGATGTCGTTAATTACTAAAATCTCGTTACTGCGATACCTTCCTCCTCTGGTTTCTTGGATGTCGGGATCTGATAATTGGGCTGTTTCCGTACCGACTAATTTAAGATAGCCGCTAGCAACATCTTCGGAAATGAATTCGCCGCTCCAATCTGAGTGAAACTTAAGCACTGCAACTCGATCGGCTTTTAAGAGTTTGCGTAATTCTGAGGTGCTGGTACGAAATAAACTTTCAACGTTGAGCCTTTGTTGGCTTTGTTCGATGATTTTTTGATTGATTTTGGCTAACAAACGGATAAAATTGGTTTCTCGCTCTGCTGCTTTGGCTAGGGTTTCGGATTTGACGCGCTCTTGCTCTAAATAATCGATTTGTTGCATCGCAGATCCGATCGAAGTACCGATTTGTCTGATCGTGCTTAAATCGCTTTCGCTCCAGTTGCGGGGTTTAGAGTTTTGATAAACTCCGATCGATCCCCAAAGTCGATCGCCGAGGAAAATGGGGGCTTGGGCGTAGGCTTTGGCTTCAATTATTTCTAAAAATTCGGCTCGATCGGATTCGATCGCTGCTTTTGTGATATCTGGGATGGCGATGCATTCACGATTCAAATAGCGTCTTTTGAGGTTTTTTTCGAGGTTGTTGTCTTGCTGGCTGAAAATGTTGTCTTGCAGTTTGATCCAGCCGCTAAGTAAGGATTCTGTAATAAATTTGCCGCTCCAATCGGGATTAAAACGATAAATTGCCACTCGATCGACTTCTAGAAGTTTGCGAGTATCTTGAACTGCTATTTGCAATACTGTGTCTGCGTTGCGGGTTTCTCTCATTCGATCGGAGATCGTCAATAATTCTCTTTCTCGAAGGGCTGTTTTTTCGAGTTGTTGGGATTGTTGCCGTACTTGTTGGACGTAAACTGCTTGTTGTACGGCTATACTTAATTGAGGCACTAAAGAGAGCATTAAATTTATTTCTTCTTGCTGCCAATTTCTGGGGTTGCTATTTTGATATGCTGCTAACAAGCCCCATAAGTCTTTGCCTAAAAATATCGGTACCATAACGTAGGCTTTGGCTTGATATTTTTCTAGGGATTCTAAGTAACAAGTGGCTAAATTGGCGCGATATACGTCGTTAATCACTCTAACTGCTTTAGGATTAGTAAATCTCCCTCCTTGGGTTTCTTGTAAGTAGCTGTCTGCTCGAAAGACATAATCGGCATCAAATTCTCTGAGATCGCATTCTTCGTCGACGCTCATTTGCGCGCTGTAAAGAGTTTTATCTTGTTGTTGCAATTGCAGCACCGACACCCACTGATTTCCAGCAGACTCGGCAATCACTTTACCGCTCCAATCTGGGTTAAAACGATAAATAACGGTTCGATCGGCTTTGAGTATTTGGCGAATTTCTTGGGTGGTGACGCGAAAGATATTCTCTAGATCGAGGGATTTGCGAATCCGATTAATAATAGTATTTAATGCTTGTTCTTGTTCTGCGGCCGATCGCAGTTGTCTGACTAATTCGGCTTGTTGGATTGCCAAACCCAAGGGTTGAGCTATTCTCAACATTACTTCAATTTCTTCTGCCTGCCAATTTCTAGGATTAGAATTTTGATAAACTGCTAACAATCCCCAAAGTTTCTTATCTTGAAAAATTGGCACGATAATATAAGCTTTGGCTTGATATTTTTCTAACGATTCTAAATAACAAGGAGAAAATCCCGCTTTATATATATCGTCGATTACTTTGGCTTTTTTATTATCTCTAAAAATTGCTGCTTTACTTTCTTTTAAATAGCTGTCTTCTGCAAAAGCTTCATCCGCATCGAATTGGATCAAATCGCAGCGATCGTCGGTACTCATGGCAGAATTATAAATAGTTTTATCTATTTGTTGTAATTGCAGCACCGACACCCATCGATCGCCGACTGATTCGGCGACAACTTTACCGCTCCAATCGAGGTTAAAACGATAAATAACGGCGCGATCGCTTTTGAATAGTTGTCGTAATTCTGCGGTGGTGGTGTTAAAAACTTTTTCTAAATCTAAAGATTTGCGAATTCGAGCGACTATTTTATTGACAGTTCGATCTTGTTCTGCTTTGCTTTCTAGCTGTCCGATTAATTCGGCTTGTTGAATTGCTAACCCTAAAGGCTCGCTAATTTTTAGTAATAAATTTACTTCTTCTGGCTGCCAATTTCTGGAATTAGAATTTTGATAAACGGCCAACAAACCCCAAAGTTTTTTCTCTTGAAAAATTGGCACGATTATATAAGCTTTGGCTTGATATTTCTCTAAAGATTCGAGATAGCAGCTAGAAAATCCGGCTTGATATACATCTTCGATTACTTTAGCGTTTTTATTATTAGTAAAGTTGCTAGCTTTGGTATCTTTTAAATAAGTATCTTCGCTGAAGACAAAATTAGCATCTAAATCTTTAATATCGCAGCGATCGTCGGCACTCATGGCAGAATTATAAAGATTTTTATCTAACTCTTGTAATTGTACTACCGAAACCCATTCACTTCCGACCGATTCGGCGACAACTTGACCGCTCCAATCTGGATTAAAACGATAAACAACGGCGCGATCGACCTGTAATAATTGTCTTAATTCTCCTGTAATTGTGGTAAAAATATTGTTGAGAGGAAAACATTTACGAATGCGATTGACTACAGTATTTACAATGCGATCTTCTCGAAGTATTTTAATGATTCGCTCGGCTCTAATTTGTAATTCTTCGATATATTCGGCTTTTTGTAAAGAAATTCCTAAAGATTCGCTCAATTGAGAAATCAATTCTACTTCTTCTTCTTGCCAATTTCTGGAGCTAGAATTTTGATAAACTGCCAACAAACCCCAAAGCCGCTCGTTTTGATAAACGGGAATAATAATATAAGCTTTAGCTTGTAATTTTTCGAGAGATTCTAAATAACAAGGGCTGAAAGATGCGGCATAAATATCGTTAACTACTCGCGCTTGTTTGTATTTAACAAAATTCCCGCCAGCAGTTTCTTGTAAATAAGTATCGTTACTAAAAGGAGTAACTAAATCGCAATTTTCATTGCTGCTTATTTCGCTGCCAAAAATATCTGGATCTGTCTCTTCAATTTCTTTAAAAGAAAGCCATC
Organism: uncultured bacterium; assembly: GCA_964458305.1. Lineage (GTDB taxonomy): Bacteria > Cyanobacteriota > Cyanobacteriia > Cyanobacteriales > JASJDA01 > JASJDA01. The sequence continues at coordinate 51,590 of CAYWIH010000015.1, forward strand.
GATCGCCGACTGATTCGGCGACTATTTGACCGCTCCAATCTTCATTGAACCGATAAATAACGGCGCGATCGCTTTTTAATAACTGTCTGATTTCTTGGGTGACAATTTTAAAAATAGCTGAGGTTTTAGTTGATTTTTGAATTTGTTTGCCGATCCGATCGATCGCTCTTTTTTGCTCCAGTTGTTCGGCAATTTTAGCTTTTAATTCTCGCGGTTGTAGGGCTAAAACTATTTCTTTTACGATCGTCAATAAAAGATTAATTTCATCGGCTTGCCAAGTTCTAAATTCGTGACATTGCTGGACTACTAATAATCCCCAAATTTCTCGATCTATTAATATTGGTAAGGCGATGCTAGTTTTGATTTGAAATCGCTCTAATAATTGTTTTTGATAGGGGCTAAAACCATTGCGATCGCTATTGTTAATTTCTACTGTTTCTTGTTGGCTGTATTCTTGTTTGTTTCTCGCACCAAAACATAATGCTGGTACAATTTCGTTCCAGGTTGGTGTCCATCCATCTAATAAAGATTCGGCAATTACCTGACCGTCTCGATCGCTCTTAAAACGATAAATTAACACTCTACAGGCATTAAAATTATTTCTAATTGCGGTGACAATTTTATTAAAAATAGTTTTAATATCGTTATTTTCTTCCCTATCAGCAAGGATCTTTTCTAGGCGATCGCGATTCCTTTTAAATAAGTCCATTGCTGCTTCGGGAAAGCCGAGAGCCATTTGTTCAATTAAGTCTATTTTTGCTTGTATTTCTGGTTTTCCCAATCCCCCCAAACGCTCTAATTCCGATTTAATACTTTTAACGGCTGTTTGATATTTTACTAAGTCTTCTCTCGCACCGTTAGTATTATTTTTTTGCAAACTTTTTCCTGTAAAGCTCATCGGATTATACCTCAATTAATTAACTAGTTATAGTTCAATTTATTTTTCGATCGACGAGATTGTCACTAGAGTTTTATCTTGCTTGTTTTTATAATTTTAAAATTTTAACCTGTTTTCTTGTCGGTTTCAAAATATTGTAAAAGCTCTAAAAAATAGATCGTCCAAAGCATTTCGCCGCTTTCCGGTACTAGTAAAATTTTCTGTTTAGATCTAGTAATTATTTGGGTAACGGTTTTTCCTGGCAAGAAGACGCGAGTCTT
>CAYWIH010000016.1:0-51837 GCA_964458305.1 uncultured bacterium
CCCCGATCCGATCCGATCGGGATTTTTTTTGTTTATTAAGAACTTATTATTAGATTGCGATTTTTTTAAATTAAAATACTATTTGACGAAAAAACAGGCTACAGATACAGTAAAAATCAATTATTCAAAGAGTCGTTAACGAATCTTCTGATTTAACGAAGTGTAACAACATTAAGCAAAAACGGTAATAAAATACATCGATCGAAAGATATCTGGATCTAAATACTCAATTTTACGTATAATTACATAGATATACCTAAATAAAAAAAAATTAAAATAATTAGACTTATTGACAGGCAGCAACAATCCATGGAAGAATTAGCAGTTATAAAATTGAAAGGAGAATTGCATCGAGGTTTTTGGCTGACTCTGGAAATAGAAGAATCTGAAAAATTAAATTACATAGAATTAACAGGAAAATTGCCCCCAGCTATAGATCTGATCGAACAATATCAGAAATGGCAATCAATTTATCGCAAGCTAGAATATTCCTTGAGATTAAAACCTAAATTAAAAAATTCTTTAACCGAACGAGGCGAACCGCTCGAACGATTTGAAAAAGATTATATCGATAAGAAAAAAAAAGAATGTCAGCAAGCAGAAGCCTCTTTAAAAAAGAAATTTAATCGATGGTTAGATTGTAACGGATTTGCTCCGATCGCTAGTAAATTAAACCAAAAATTACAGCAAAATTCTCAACTGACAATATTAATTAAAGGCGAATCAAAAATAGTTGAATTGCTACCTTGGCATCTCTGGGAACTTTTGGACGATTATCGTAATGCAGAAATAGTTTTTAATTCCTTAAAAACCCAGCAATGTCCGCTAAAAAATACCAGCGATCGGATCTCAATTTTATTAGTAGTCGGAAATTGTCGCGACAATACTTGCAGCGAAGAGCGAAAAAAATTTCTAGAGGAACTTACACAAAGTGAAATTGTCCTTTTAAAAGAGCCAACACCAGAAGAATTTAAAAAACAGCTCTGGAAAGAACAATGGCATATCATAATTATTGCAGGTCACAGCAAAACAGTCAATCAAACAGGTTCGATTCATATTAACCAACAAGATAGTTTAACTATCAAAGAACTGAAAGACGATTTAAAAATAGCCCTCGAGAAAGGATTGCAATTAGCTATTATTAATTCTTGCGATGGTTTGGGACTGGCTCTGGAATTGCAAGAACTAAATATCCCAAACGCGATCGTCATGAGAGAGCCTCTACCCGATCCGATTTTACATCAATTTACTAGTTATTTTTTACCTTTACTCGCTCGAGGAATGCCGATCCATTTAGCATTAAGATCGAGTAGAGACATATTACGAGAACAAAATCAAGAATATCCTTGCGTCGATTGGCTGCCCGTAATTTTTCAAAATACCGATTGTTATATTTTTACTTGGTCGGATCTTTTAGGTCGATCGAGAATACCTCCAGCAACATTTCCTACTATCAAAGAACCATTAGAACCAGTTACAAGACTGATATCTCCAAAACAGCTATTAATTGATTCGGACACCTTCGCTCGAGGATCTCAAAATCAAAGAGTTGCAAACAATGTTATCAAAAAAAATACACAAAAAATCGAGCTAACTTCGATAGTAATTGCCAGTTCTATTTTACTTAATTTATTTGTAGTTGGAATTTTATTGTTTTTTAGATTGAGCGAGTCCCGCTCTCTTATCTCAATCAATTCTCCTCAACAACAAACCTCAAAATCTTTTAATTCAGAAACAAAACTTTCTTTAGATAATTCTCGTAAAGAAGAAAATAGTTTAGCTCATTATTCTGGAAGCAACCCACAAAATAAAGTTTTTGAACATCACGATTTATTATTACAAGAAATCGAACGCTCTAATTTAACCCCAGATGATTCTAGCTTGGCGGCTCGACTAAAACAAGCAGAACAAAAATTTCCCAAAGACTATCGCTTTACCTACAAGCTAATTCAATTTAAAATCGATCCGAGCGAAACAGAACACGATCTAGCTCTAGAATTACTAAAAAAAGCCGCAGTTAAAGCAATTAAAACCGATCGCACCAAAGAACTTTTAGCAGAAATGAATCGCGATCGCATTAAAGTAAGAAATATCAGAAAGCTCTATCTCGATCGTCGCGAATGGGATCTAATTGTTGAAGCATTGCAAGAAAAAGATCTCAATCTCGTCAAAAGATTACAATTTTAAATAATGTTACTCCGATCTTGACCGAAACTAACTTGAGTGATATGTAGATTTTTTTGCTGAGGCTCGCTCGCTCGCCGGAAAATAATACTGTTTCTGTTTAATAACAATCTAACAAAATTTTACCGCTTTTTAAGAGGCTTATCTACTCAGAAATAGCCCATAATTTAGACATTTTTTTATTAGTAAAAAGCTCTATTTTTTAGTATAGTAAGTATAAGATTTATTTTTTTCGGCCCCCGAATAACCACACGTAAGTATAAAAATATACTCAATCGTTTGTTTTTTAGTTTTAATTACGGATATTTTTAAAAACCCAATCACGATCGAAAGCCTTAAAATCAAAAGCATTCCAGCATAAAAAACTTTTTAACTAATTTCGATCGCAATGTATCTTTTGTGAAACTGAAATTTAAAACAAGATATTGAAATCCGAAACAAACAGCATACTAAAAATTGTAGTTTTTCTGAATTATAAAAAAAGCTAGTCTCGGTCTAACTTAGAAAAAATTTATCCGAGGAATTAAGACATTTGTCTAATAAAAGTTTAGCTAGTTTTTATACTAGACGGTATAGTTTCAAAAAATCGCTCGAAGTTTGTCAAGCCAATAATTATCCCGATCGCAGATCTCAAGTCAGATGTAAATTTTGCTTTACTATTTGCTGAACTTGCTCTCTTAAATTTTCAATAGTAGTAACTTTATTTTGCTTGTAAGCCTCAAAATAATCTTTAAGATCGATCGGATCGCCGATGCGAATGTAAGCTTTGCGGGGGGCTTTTGGCGATGGTTGGTCTGTTTCAAATACTTCTCGCTCCAGACGAGTTAAAGTATCCATAAAACGTTCTGGAGTCGGTTCTTCTGCCACGTAACCGTCGTAAATAGCATTAAAATTTAGCAATCTGACAGTAGTTTTATAAATAGATCGATAAGTCCAATAACCGCGATCGGGCAATTCCGATTCAGCGCGAGAATTGAGAGTATATTGAATCTTATAAACTCTTTCTCGGATCGGACTATTATTTGGTGGAGTAATATCTAATTGTTGTTCGCAATTTTCGAGAGCGTGATTTTTAAGCAAATCGATTCTTTCGTTCCATTCTTTGCCCGTAACTTCTTTATTATCGATCTTATATTCTGATTCTAAATTTAGTAAAACCCGTTCGGAAATATCCCGCAAACGCTGATAATTATCGTCGCTTTTTTTATTAATATTTAATTTTGCCTCTAAATTGCTTAAAGTGCGATCGATTACCGAACTCATCTCGCCAGTATATTTATATTTAATACTGATGGGAACTAAATAAAAACTTGGCAGATCTTCATCTTTAGTCATTTTTTTCATTGCCTGAAAAGGTAATTGAATTGCACCCGGACGAAAAGGCATGACCGTATCATTTTGATAAGAACAACCACCTTCAGGAAAGATCACCAAACGAGCTTGCGGCTGTCTTAAAAGTTCTAGAGTATAGGCGATGCTAGTGCGATCGGCCATACCTCTTTTAACCGAATAAACACCAAGGGACTGGAGAAATTTTCCCACGATACCTTTAAAACTTTCATAAGCTGCTAAATAGTAGAAAACACCTTTAATTTTTAAAGATATAAAACCAATAGTAATCCAATCCGGTAACATGACATGATTGGGCAAAAATACCATTCTTTCATTTTCGATCGCAATTAATTTTTGCAATTCTTTTTCGTCAATTTCGACCTTCATTTTATAAATCCAGCGAGCAACTAAAGGCAAAATTGACTGACAAAAACCAATTATAATTGGATTGGGCTGGGGTGGATAAAACTCTGGAGATTTTTCTGTTAAATTAGACATTGTTTTAAAAATTATTGTTTGTCAATTATTTTTGAGGTTTAAAATTTTGGCAAGTAACGAGCTATTAAAATTATTTTTGTTATCTTCCTCGATCGAATAATTTTCAAAGTAAAAAACTCGCTACTCGTTACTCATTACTCCTTACTCTGCTATAAAATAAACCTTGTCGTCCTTGGTAGAAAAATGTTATGTCCGCTCCCTTCTCCCCCGAAGAAATCGCCAATGAAGGTATTAAACCACAAGAATACCAAGAAATTGTGAAAAGATTGGGCAGACACCCGAATAAAGCAGAATTAGGAATGTTTGGCGTGATGTGGTCGGAACATTGCTGTTATAAAAATTCACGACCTCTATTAAAACAATTTCCCACAAAAGGCGATCGCGTTCTAGTCGGGCCCGGAGAAAATGCTGGAGTAGTAGACTTAGGAGACGGACTGAGACTGGCCTTTAAAATAGAATCTCACAATCACCCCAGTGCTGTCGAACCATTTCAAGGAGCGGCTACGGGTGTCGGCGGTATATTAAGAGATATATTTACTATGGGCGCAAGACCGATCGCCGTTTTAAATTCTTTACGTTTTGGTAATTTAGATAATCCTCGCACTAAAAGATTGTTTTCAGGAGTCGTAGAAGGAATAGCCCACTACGGAAATTGTGTCGGAGTGCCAACAGTAGGAGGAGAAGTATATTTCGATCGCGCTTATTCAGGAAACCCTTTAGTTAATGCCATGGCGATCGGTTTGATGGAAACTCCAGAAATAGTTAAATCTGGTGCTGCTGGGGTGGGAAATCCGGTATTATATGTAGGATCGACTACTGGTAGAGATGGCATGGGTGGAGCTTCTTTTGCTAGTGCCGAACTTTCAGAAGATTCCCTCGACGATCGACCGGCCGTGCAAGTAGGCGATCCTTTTTTAGAAAAATGTTTGATCGAAGCTTGTTTGGCAGCTTTTAAAACTGGTGCTGTTGTCGCAGCTCAAGATATGGGGGCGGCCGGAATTACTTGTTCTACTTCGGAAATGGCCGCTAATGGCGGTTTGGGAATCGAGTTAGATTTAGATCTAATTCCGGTTCGGGAAACGGGAATGATCCCTTATGAATATCTTCTGTCTGAGTCTCAAGAGCGGATGTTATTTGTCGCTTCTAAGGGTAGAGAACAAGAATTAATTGATATTTTCCATCGTTGGGGACTTCATGCTGTTGTGGCCGGAACTGTAATAAAAGATCCGATAGTAAGAATTTTCTTTGCGGGTAAAATCGCCGCAGAAATACCCGCCACAGCTTTGGCTGATAATACCCCAATTTATCAGCGCGAATTACTTCAAGAGCCTCCAGAATACGTTAAAAAAGCTAGGGAATGGTCGATCGCTTCTTTACCTTCAGCTAGTATTTCTGGAATTGAAATAGCAGATGTTAAATATTCTTGGAACGATATTTTACTAAAATTACTCGACTCTCCCACAGTTGCTTCTAAAAAATGGATTTATCGACAGTACGACCATCAAGTACAAAATAATACCGTAATTTTACCAGGAGATGCCGACGCTACCGTAATTCGAGTTCGCTATCCCGATGCTGCTCCCAATAGTTCTAAAATAGGCGTAGCCGCCACTACAGACTGCAATCCTCGCTACGTTTATTTAGATCCTTACGAAGGTGCAAAAGCAGCAGTAGCAGAAGCAGCTAGAAATATTAGTTGTGTCGGGGGAGAACCGATCGCAATTACCGACAATCTCAATTTTGCTTCTCCAGAAAATCCGATCGGCTATTGGCAACTTTCTGAAGCTTGTCGCGGTATCGCCGCAGCTTGTCGCGAGTTAAATACTCCCGTAACCGGTGGCAATGTCTCTCTTTATAACGAAACTTTAGATGAGAACGGAAATCCTCAAGCTATTTATCCCACTCCCGTTATCGGCATGGTAGGTTTAGTTAAAGATATTAGCAAAATATGTCGTCAAGGTTGGCAAAATCAAGGGGATTTAATTTATTTATTAGGAAGTAAAGTAGAATCTACTTTAGGCGGATCGGAATATTTAAGTACTATCTTCGATCTCGTTACTGGTATTCCCCCCAAAGTGGATTTCGAACTGGAGCGATCGATCTCTGCAATTTGTCAAGAAGCTATTAGTAAAGGTTGGCTAAATTCCGCTCACGATCTCTCAGAAGGTGGTCTGGCAGTAGCTTTAGCCGAATCTTGTCTTAGTAACGGTTTTGGGGCTGCAATTTCTCTAGAAATCGGAAATTTAAGATGGGATGAATTGCTTTTTGGCGAAGCTGCTGGTAAAATTTTAGTCTCTATTGCTGCTGAAAATCGCGACGATTGGCAATCTTTTTTAGAAGCAAGATTATCAAATAATTGGCTTCATATTGGCATCGTTACCGCTCAAAATGATAATTTGCAAGTTATTACTACTGACAAGCAAACTATCCTCGATGTTAAAATCTCTAGTATCAGCGAATCTTGGAATCTGGCGATCGAAAGACGCATGAATTTCTAGATTTCCTCGATCCCGATAAAATTTCAATCAATTAAACAATCTAGTCCGATTTTGTAGTATATTCATCCCTTATTATCGCTCACACAAATATTTATAGGTTAGAAAATTGTTAGATAATTAGGTGGTGAATTTGTCACAAATGAACTATATTACTGATATTCATTTAATCTTAAAAAAAATTTAAGCTAAATTATTTTCTTTAAGCATTAGGTTCGCAAAACTAATTTACTGCCGCTACTAGGAGCTAAAGTATAACATGAGTGAAAAACAAATCAATCAGTTCGGGCGCGATCGAGAAAGAATTGACAAACCAGAAGAAGCCTGTGGAGTTTTCGGAATTTATGCCCCAGAAAGAGAAGTTGCTAAATTGACTTATTTTGGTTTATTCGCCCTACAGCATCGCGGACAAGAATCGGCCGGAATCGCTACTTTTACTGGGGAAAAAGTTAGATATCACAAAGATATGGGCTTAGTAAACCAAGTTTTTAGAGAAGATATTTTAGAAAAACTTGAAGGCAACTTAGCCGTAGGCCATACTAGATATTCTACAACAGGATCTAGTTTAAAAGTCAACGCTCAGCCAGCAATAATCGAAACAAAAAGAGGAAAGCTAGCCTTAGCACATAACGGTAATTTAGTCAATGCCAAAGAACTGCGAGCAGAACTAGAAAGACGCAATTGCGAATTTAAAACAACAACAGATTCAGAATTAATCGCTTTGGCGATCGCCACCGAAGTAGATAAAGGAAAAGATTGGTTAGAAGGTGCGATCGCCGCATTTCAAATGTGTTCGGGAGCATACAGTTTGGCGATCGCAACTCCGGTAGGATTGATGGGGGCTAGAGATTCTCGAGGAATTAGACCTTTAGTAATCGGAACTTTAGGAGACAACCCGACTCGTTACGTATTAGCTTCAGAAACCTGCGGGTTAGACATTATTGGTGCGGAATATCTCAGAGATGTCGAACCAGGTGAGTTAGTTTGGATTACAGAAGAAGGTTTAGCATCGTTTCATTGGGCTAGAGAACCACAAAAGAAATTATGTATCTTCGAGATGATTTACTTCTCGAGACCCGATAGTATCATGCACGAAGAAACTATCTATAGTTATCGCTTGCGTTTGGGAGAACAACTAGCTAAAGAATCTCCAGTAGAAGCAGATATAGTTATGGGAGTACCCGACTCTGGCATACCAGCAGCGATCGGATTTTCAAGGCGATCGGGCATCGCATACGGAGAAGGGCTGATTAAAAATCGTTATGTCGGACGTACTTTTATCCAACCAACTCAAAATATGCGTCAGTCTGGGATAAAAATGAAGTTAAATACCCTCAAAGACGTTTTAACTGACAAAAGAGTCATAATAGTTGACGATTCTATTGTTAGGGGCAATACTAGCCGCAAAATAGTTAAAGCTTTGCGAGATGCTGGTGCTAGTGAAGTACACATGAGAATTTCTTCGCCACCAGTAACTCATCCTTGTTTTTATGGCATAGATACGGACAATCAAGATCAGCTCATTGCTGCAACTAAATCGGTTCGCGACATAGCCGATAAAATCGGTGTCGATTCTTTAGCTTATCTTAGTTGGGAAGGAATGTTAGCAGTAACAGGAGAAGATCCTAAAAATTTCTGTTCTGCTTGTTTTACCGGAGATTATCCGATCGACGTTCCCGACAATGTCAAACGTTCCAAATTAATGTTAGAAGTGTCTTCTACTTAAGAGACAGCTTTTTGAACTGAGAACCGATCGAGTAAGGGAATATCGGGGCGTATATTAATTGAAATCGATCTCTCAACAATAATTACTTAGATCGATTCTAAAATAAATCTCCCCACACTTCCCCAGCTCTCCTCACTCGATTTGGCTAAAGTTCCATAACCCTATTACTGCTGAGTCGATCGAAGTTAATAAATCATAAATAAGTCGAAAAAAAGCTCTCAAATCGTTTTCTAATTGAGATGCGAAAAACTTCAAAACAGTTAATAATATAATCGGGCATTAAACCCTACTTACGAACGAAGTCCGAATTTTTTAAGTTCGTATCTTGACTGGCAAGATAGGCAACCTGCACTGAGTAATAAGTTGAAAGATCGATTCTTGCTCTTTGTTGGTTCTCGACTTCTGTAAGCATTTTATTGACTTATTTTTTGTTTTTGATTTCGGTTACAAAAAAAATTAATGAATGTAGAACGGGCAATTACTTTCGTAGATACTATAGTCTTTGCTAATACAGGCAAACACTTAAGCACTTTACAAACAAGTATTTTTAGAGGTTCTTGGTCGGGTCGTAAATATGAGGAAATGGCTCGAGAATATCACTGTTGCGAACAACACGTCAAAAGAGTGGGAGCGAGTTTGTGGGAATTATTATCTCAATCCCTAGCAGAAAAAGTGACAAAAAAAACGATGCGGGCGATTATAGAGCGCGAAATTGAATTTTCTGAGTACTCAAAACAAACAAAAAATTTAGAGCAAAATAATCCCCTCGTCCGAGAAGAAAACCAATCTTTAGGATCGATCGAATCTGAGTTGCCCCAAGGGCCGATCGAAGTGGGATCTAAATTTTATATCCCAAGAGAGCCGATCGAATCAGAATGTTATCGCGAGATTTTGAAACCAGGAGCTTTAATTACGATTAAAGCCCCCGAAGCTATGGGTAAAACTTCTTTAATGGCGAGAATAATCGATCGAGCGACTCAACAAGGATACGATACCGTCTCTTTAAATTTTCAGTTGGCTGATAGGAATTTTTTTGGCGATTTAGATCTGTTTTTAAAATGGTTTTGTTTGAGTGTCGGCGATCGATTGCAACTTAGCGATCGTCTCGAACGTTATTGGAAAGATATATATGGCATCAAAAGAAGATGTCACAACTATTTTGAAAAATATATCTTAAAAGAAGTCGATCGCCCGGTATTAGTTGCCATCGATGAGGTAGATCGGATTTTTTCTCACCCAGTCGCTGATGATTTCTTTTCTTTATTGAGAGTTTGGCACGAACAAGCAAAAAGCGATCGCCAAGATGGAGTTTGGCAAAAACTTCGTTTAGTTTTGAGTCATTCTACTGAAGCTTATCTGATTTCAGATATCAACCAATCTCCTTTTAATGTCGGCCTGGCCCTCGATTTACCCATCTTTACTGCTGAAAAGGTCGAAATACTAGCCCGAAGACACGGACTGAGCTTAGATCGGCTCGAAATCGAGCGATTAATGACAATGGTTGGCGGACATCCTTATTTATTGCAAATAGCTTTTTACAATTTGGCGCGCAAAAAAATGCCTCTGTCTCAATTTTTGCAGGTAGCTCCTACACTAACCGGCCCCTACAGCAGCCATTTACGACGGATTTCAAGAAGTCTCGCAGCACAACCTAAGTTGATGGCCGCTTTTAAGTTAATTTTAGAGCAAAATACTGGGGTGCATTTGAATGGTTTAGAAAAATTCAAACTCTATAGTATGGGGTTGCTGTCTCTCGACGACAATCGAGTAAATTGGTTTTGCGCTCTTTATCGTCAGTATTTTGATAAAAACCGAAATTTTGCTTGATTTCTGATTTCTGAGTCAAACTTTGGCATCGAGCTAGCAGGGGGCGATTTTGTTTGTAAGTAAAATTAAAGAAATTACTTTATTACAAATCGTGGGAATTAAAAACATCTTCAAAGATAAAATTAAGCCAAGAAAAGCGATCGCACGTCTGGCTTCTCGGTTCGATCGCGATCGAGTCGGATCTAATTCGGAAAAATCAGTAAAAATCGAAACTAAAACTGCGAGCGATAATTTAGTCGCAAAATCACCTAGTTTTCAAGAAAACAAAACTAGCAAACCAGAACTCGAACAAAATATTGAAACAGCAAAGCTTCCCTCTAAGAAAAATAGAATCTCAAAAGCGATCGCCACTTTAACTTCTCGCTTTAAAAAGAATAAAGCCACAGAAAATAAATCCGAATCAGAACCTAGTTCGCGCCTCACGATCGGCCAAAAAACCCTTGCTAATTTAGCTGCAAAATTACCTAATTTATCTCAAGAAGAAACCAAAAAAAAAGAACTTGAAAGAGATATTGAAAAAGTCGATCGAACTTTAATAGAAAAGAATATTCCCCACAAAAAGATCGTCGCAATTTTTCGCCGCATCGCAACCAATGTCAAACCAGAAAATGTCGATAAAATAGTAGCAAAATTGCCGAAAATGAATCGAGGAGCGGTCAAAGAAGTTTGGACTCAAGTGCAAAGTTTATTAGCTACGATCGGCGATCCTAATACTGCTTGGAAATCTAAAACACTGGCGATCGCAGCTTTAATTTATTTGGTTTCGCCGATAGATGCCATCCCGGACGTAATTCCAGGAATAGGATTGACCGACGATGTTGCTTTAATTGTTGCTGTTGTTTCTAGTTTGGCTTACGAATTAGGTAATTATGTCGAAAAATCGGCAGATAAAGGTGTAGAAATTGCTTCAGAATTAGCCGACATTCAAGTTAAAAAATATAATAAAATTGTTAGATTGGGTTTGATTGGAAGTATTTTAGCCGGAATTATTGCAATTTTAGTACAGTTTATTATTAAACAAATGGCATGAATATTTATCTTGTTTACCGCCTATTTCTTCTAGGATTTACTTTATACGGACTCTATCAATTTACCAAAGAAATATTAAAATACGAGCCTTATTATAAACGAGTTCCTAACTGGATGAAGAAATATTTAGCGCGATCGGGAAGTAAATTTGTTGTCGATAAAATTACCGAACCTCAACATCGCAAGGATCTAATTATTAATGGCATTCTCGCCGGTATTTTGGTAATTATTAACCTAATTACTTTTGTTTATTATTAATTTCTAAACTTCGTTTTTAAGCCGATCGTATTGATCCATTTAGTCTCGCTATCGGATTCAATATCTTGTACGATCGCCTCGCGAAAATCAGAACCAGAAAGATCCGTACCGCTAAGGTTGGCATCGCTAATTAAAGAACTGCTCAGATCGGCACCCGAAAGATCTGCTTCAGCAAGATCGACTCGAACTAACAAAGTACTACCTAGGTTAGCACCAGAAAGATCGGCCCGACTGAGATTCGCATCGGTCAGATCCGTACCGTTAAGATTGGCATTTCTGAGGACAGCATTAGTCAAATTAGCTTCCCGCAGATCCGCATCGCTAATATTGGCATTTCTGAGGTCTGTGACGCTGAGATCCGCCCCTTTCAGTATCGTGTTAGTAAAGTCGATCCCTTTAAGATCGAGACCTCTAAAAACGACCCCACTGAGATCCGCACCCCTTAAAAACATACCGACCCTGTAATTAAAAGCAAAAGCCTCCAAACATTGACTGTAGCCAATAATTCTTAACAAGCGGTATCGATCGAACGATTCCGATTCAATTTGACCGCAAATATAAAAAGAGATTCTATCTTTGAGGTTGCTGCGATTTTGAGCGTAACGGTGCAATTCGAGCAATAAAACTAAGACATTCAGCCCGACATAAATATCGATTTCCCTTTGTCCTAATGTGACATTTTGTTTTTCCATGTCTCGAGCTTTCCTTTGGGGCATACTATCTTGAATTGCTTCGATAAATTCGCCTTTGCTCCAACGCAAATAAAAATCGTTAAGCCTTTCAAACAAAGTAATTAAATCGACTCGATTTTTTTCTAAAACTCCGATTAAAAGCTCTACTAATTCAGGATTTAAATTACCATAACCGAAAAGATCGTAAATTTCTTTAGCCAAATTTTCGTTATCGATCGCGTAATTTTCGTTTTGAGATCCTCCGGGTAACTGTACTGGCTGCTTGTCCAGTTTGATCGTCCATTTTCCGATCGTATTGGACATATACTGACCGCAGAAAAATTCAGCAAAACTTTTGTGACAAAATTCTATTGAATTGCTAGCGATAATCGAATCTGAATGAAAAGTAGCTAAGAAAATTTTCAGCACATCTTGTTGAGACTGTTGCTGTAATTTAGCGATTAATTGTTTGCCGATCGAGTCACCTTTGGCTTCTAAGCTTTTTTCAACCGCCCAAATCGGCACGTATTCTTGTCTTAATTGAATTAAAGATATTCCTGCTTCTAAGAGAATTCCATTTAACTCTTCAACATCCCGAGGATTAAATTTTAATTCGGGAGAAGATTCGGCAATTTGTTTGCGCAAAGCCCATTCAATAACTTGTTGATAAACAAGAATTTTTGCGCCGTTATTACTCAATCCTTCAAAACGAGAGCGATCGAGAGGTCGTTCGGCGTGAATTAATGCTAATAAATAGATTATAATTGGCTCTTGAATTAGAGCTTTAATCTGTTTGGGACAACGATTGTTAGCAACGAACTCTTTAAAATTTGACCTTTGAGCAGAAAGTCCTCCAGGTAAAGTTTGCAGAGTTTTTTCCCATTTTTGCAACCATGCTTCTTGTATTTTCGGTTTCATGGGATTAATTTCTACCCAGTGCCATCTGCTAGGAACTAATTGTTCCATGGGGTAAATTTTTAAAGGTCTGCTGGTAATTAGTACCCGATGACCCATCTTGCTATCTTCTTGACATTGTTTTTGGAAGGTATCTATTTGTTCCAAAAAAAACTGTAAATTGCTCGATTTTTGGTTTAAAGGTAACTCATCCAAACCATCTAAAAGAAATAAAAACCGCGTATTCGAATTGCTCGGCCAACCGGGATCGTTTTGAATGAAATTCCAGCCTAAAATATTTCTAATCGTGGCTTCAAAATCAGATCCCAAAGATTTAATATTGCGTAAAGGAATCAGGATCGGAGTCCAAAGCGGGTGTAATTCTCTTCGCACCCAGTCGGCAAAAATCCGACAAAATATGCTTTTTCCGCGGCCGCTTTCGGCTTGAACGAACAAAACTCGATCGATTCTTTGCTCTTGAGTTAATTTTTTCTGCACCCAAGTTTCAATATCGATCGCTCTGGCCCGATCGTTAATTTGACCGTTAGCTTTAAGAGGTTGTATTTCTAGAGGAACGTATGTCTGACTCAAACTGACGTGACGATCGAGAAAATATTCTCTTGGTTTGTTAGCGATCACGTTTTCTAAATAGGTATCGATACTGATAAATGTTTCGAGATCTCGATGCCATCTCGATCCGTAAATCGGTCTTAATAAAGGAATGATATCTTTGACTTCGATTAAAATGCGCTCCATGTAGCGATGAGCGATGCGAGAAACTCTTTCTGTAGCGATTCTCGATTCTTCGTAAGTAAGTCCCGACTCTTGCCAACGAGCCATTAAAATCGGGTTAAAAGCGCGAGCTAAATTAGATTCGTGGAAGCAGACAAAAGTTGTTTCGGCTTCTTTAACATTTAATTGAATTTCTGTGTCGTTGACTTGCAGTTTTTTGCCGAGACGGGCGATCGTTTCTGCGACTACAGTAGATGCTCTAACGTGATCTAATTTTCGTTCTATTTCGGGACGATCTTTAAGAAACTGGCGCAAACTTTCTAAATAGGCTGCTTGAGTGCTTAAAGCCAAACAAGTTTCTAAATTGGGAGTTTGTTTGGTGTTTTGATATATTTTGTTAAGTATTCTTGTAGCCAAAGATACCAAAGGATCTGAGATTGCGGCTATTTCCAGTAAAGATAAATTGAGAACGTCCAATAAGGAATTAATATTACCGATAATCGGGCCTAATTTTGCGTCTGGTACGTTATTTTTGAGTGCTTCGAGCAATTCGATCGCTGCTTTACCTGATTTTTGCCCGTCTTCTTGAGGATTCCAACGAATATCTATATTGATGTTAGGAACGTTCCAAATATTTTTCCAGAGTTTAGCCATGATTTTATTTCTTCGTTACTATGGCTTGTTTTTTTTACGCTCATACTATGATAGGGCTTCTGCGCGTTAGGGTAAAGAGAGATTTAAGTTAAATTATTCTCAATTTGCCTGACAAGGGCGATATTGCCGAATCGAAATTTTGTTATGACATCGACCACTATCAATCCTTTATTAATTGGCAAAGGTTTGCCTCCTTTCGATAAAATCCAACCAGAACATGTAGTTCCTGCAATTACAAGTCTGCTCGAAGATCTAGAAACTGAGTTTAGTAAATTACAAGAGAATATTACTCCGACTTGGGATGGTGCGATCGAACCTTTAAGGGCGATCGAGGAACGTTTGTCTTGGAGTTGGAGCATAATCGGCCATTTAATGGGGGTTAAAAACAGTCCCCAATTGCGCGAAGCTTACGAAACTGTTCAACCGGATCTAGTTAATTTTGTCAATCGATTGAATCAAAGCCAGGCTATTTATGAAGCCCTCAAAACTCTCAAAGCCGGATCTGATTGGCAAAATCTCGAACCAGCACAAAAAAGAATTGTCGACTCGGCCATTCGGGATGCAGAACTTTCTGGGGTAGGATTGACAGGGGCAAAAAAAGAGCGTTTCAATCAAATTCAATTAGAATTAGCCGAACTTTCGACCAAATTTTCTAATAACCTGCTCGATGCTACCAAAGAATTTCAACTCAAGCTGACTCAACCCGAAGATGTGGATGGTTTACCTCCTAGCGCGTTGAGTTTAGCAGCCCAAACAGCTCGATCGCAAGGGGAAGAAAATGCTACTGCAGAAAACGGCCCTTGGGTAATTACTTTAGATTATCCCAGTTTCATTCCTTTTATGAAATACGCTACTAATAGGGAATTGCGGGAAAAACTTTATAAAGCATTTATTTCTCGGGCATCTTCGGGAGAATTAGATAACAATCCCCAGATCTTACGAATTTTAAAACTGCGCCAAGAAAAAGCCCAACTTTTAGGTTATTCTACTTACGCAGAAGTTAGTTTGGCTAAAAAAATGGCCCCCGATGTCGCTGCAGTTGAAAAACTGCTCGAAGAATTGCGGGAAGTCAGTTATGCTGCTGCCAAAAAAGAATTAGAAGAGTTAAAAGCTTTTGCCAAAACCGACGATCTTCAAAACTGGGATATTGCTTTTTGGTCGGAAAAACAAAAAGAAGCTCGATTTGCTTTCAATGCCGAAGAATTAAGACCTTATTTCCCTCTCCCTCAAGTTTTGAATGGTCTATTTGCTCTAGCAAAACGTATTTTCGGCGTGACAATTACTGCTGCTGACGGTCAAGCTCCAGTATGGCACGAAGACGTGCGTTATTTTCAAGTCACCGACGATAGCGGCGAAGTTATCGCCCATTTTTACCTCGATCCCTACAGTCGTCCGGCAGAAAAACGGGGCGGTGCTTGGATGGATGAGTGCGTAAATCGCAGTAAAATTCAGGAAAACGGTCAAATTACTACCCGTTTGCCCGTAGCTTATTTAGTTTGCAACCAAACCCCCCCAGTAGATGGCAAACCGAGTTTGATGACCTTTATGGAAGTAGCAACTCTCTTCCACGAATTCGGTCACGGTTTGCAGCATATGCTAACTAAGGTAGATTATGCTGGGGCCGCAGGAATAAATAATGTCGAATGGGATGCGGTAGAATTGCCCAGTCAGTTTATGGAAAACTGGTGTTACGATCGCCCGACTTTATTCGGCATGGCCGAGCATTACCAAACTGGCGAAGTTCTCCCAGAACATTATTATCAAAAATTACTGGCCGCTCGCAATTATATGAGCGGATCGGCTATGTTGCGTCAGTTGCATTTTAGCCTTTTAGATCTCGAATTGCATCACCGCTACCAACCCGACGGTGAAGAAACTCCCCAACAAGTGCGCGATCGCATCGCTCAAACTACTACTGTCATCCCTCCTTTACCTGAAGATGATTTCTTGTGTGGTTTCGGACATATTTTTGCTGGCGGTTATGCTGCCGGATATTATAGCTATAAATGGGCCGAGGTTTTAAGTGCGGATGCTTTTGCTGCTTTTGAAGAAGCGGGCCTTGAGGACGAAGTTGCGATCGCCTCTGTCGGTAAGCGTTTCCGCGATACTGTTTTGGCTTTGGGTGGTAGCGTCCATCCTTCAGTTGTTTTCAAAACTTTCCGAGGTAGAGATCCGCAAACAGAACCTTTATTAAGACATAGCGGTTTGTTAAATGCTGTTTAAATAGTTTAAAAACCGAGTTTATCTACATAAGCTCGGTTTTATTAGCTCTATTTAGTTTTTTTTATTGAAAATGTTTGAAAACTAAAAAATACCACACTAGCAACACTAGCCCGACTTGGTTAACCGCAATTAATAACACAGTCAAAGACAAGGGCCAACTTGACATAATTTTTTTCGCTCCTCTAAAAATGACGTTTTAAATACAATTGCTATCGCTTCAGATTTGAGTTTTTGGATAATGAGCATCCACTCACTAATCTATAAATAATCTTAAAGTAATATACTCTCTGGAAAAAGTTTTTGCAGAAAAACATAGCAAAACTTAGGAAAGCTTTATATTAAGCTTATAATTCTCATTTCTGTTGCCCTTAATTTCTCATTATCATTTTTTCTATGTAACGAAATATTTAGTTATTTGAAATCTTTGTATATTATTTTGAGGCTTTGTATCTATGGAGACATTATTTTTATGTTAACTAATGATAAGAAAAAAAGCAAAGAAATATTTACAGCACAAGCGATCTTAGGTTTGCCAAAGTTACTTGTTTTCTGGGAAGAGACACCGGAAAATAGGACAAACCAGCTGAGAATTAATCTGAAATATTTAATTACTTTTAAATCTCTGGGTGGAAAGCTTCCTTTCTTGCCCTCGTTGCCATCTACCCAGAGGATGAAAAATTTACTGTTCGATAGAATTTATTGCTCTCAAGTAAGCAGGAGCATCTCGATCGTATTCTATATCTTCAAACCCATTATCTTTGCGAATCGCTTTGCGGGCGTTATCGGCAATAATAGCGTTGGCAATTAACTCGATCGCCTCTGGTTGGTCGACATTATTAAGAGCTTCAGCATATTTGCGACTGTGGGTATGTCGGACGGATTCTTGACAATAATTCGATAATTCTCGACTTTCTGTCATTACTTCAAAAGCAAAATCTTGTTCTTCTTTATTCCCGTACAATCCTTTATACAAAAGATTCACCATCGAAGAATCATGAGATTGAATCGAATATTTTTCTTCAATTTGAGGCCAGTATTTTAAAGCTTTTAATCCCTCTAATGCTCCTGTATTTAAGCCATCATTGCGACACCATTGCTCGAATTCTTTCATATCGAGGGGACAGCGACCGTGTTTGTACATTTGTCGGGCTAACGTTTGTCCTGCTTGGAAATTTCTCGTTGGCTTTCCAGTTACGGGTAACATCATACTACCTCTAACATCGGCAACTATGGCAGTTAATTGAGAAAAAGTATGGTCGCGTACTCTTTCAGTAAAACCACCTTTATTTAAAATTGCTTCAATTCTGGGTATGGCATAACCTAACTCTGTCAAAGCGATAATCTGTTGATTGTACAGTTGCTCGCGATCGGGTCTTACCATAGATACGGTGGCTGCTTGATCTAAACATTGACTGAGCAACAAGGTTAGCAAGGTGGGTAAGATTCCGGGATTTTGTCGGTGATACTCGTAACCAAATCCGGCAAAAATAGAAGACATATTTTTAGCGGCTTTTATATACTGCGCTTCTACGTTATGAATACCGGGAGAAACTTGAATGTTGGGAGAGAGCTGATTTAATAAATGGGCCCCAATTAACGCGCTGAGAACGTTAGGATGGCAAAAATTGGCCGTAAAGCTATCGACGGGATCTCTTAACGAACCGTGTCGATGGAAACCAGAGAAAAAAGCTAAATTAGGGTGTTTTTCGCATAATACATAAGAATTATTTTCTTTATCGTCGTGGTTGAAAGATCCTGCCAAACAAGCCAAGACGACATTTTTACGATTGAGTTTTTTTCTGAGATTTACAGCAATATTAAGATCTTCTTCAACATATTTACTGTTAGCACTTAGAATTATTAAATCGCAATTATTAATTAAATACTCTAGATCGTTAACTACTAATTTCCCTCCTTCTTGATGAACCGACATACTTTCCATTTTGGCGATATGTCGAGAGTCCATCCCTCGTATCTCCCCAGATGAAAATGCGCCCAACAATTCTCGACCCGGTCGCGGAGCTAGCAACAGAGGCGATTCAGTTTTTTGCATCGCGGAATTGTAAGCTAGAGAGGCTGGATAAAGTCCTATACTATAAAAGCCTATTTTGGCATCTCTAAATCCCTCGAGACGTTGTTTAATACTTTTTTTATCTAACGAATCATTAAAAAAATTATTTTTCATTTTGTTCGCAGTATTTGTTTTAAATTTAATTTTATCTGCTTCTGGCTCAAACTAAAAATCGTCTTAGCGGCCTGTATTAACCAGATTTTTTTTAGCAACAAAGTTGAGTTTATTAATAATTGCTCGCTCGAGTCCGATCGCCGGCTATCTTAGTTAAAGTCATTTTCGAGCGCAGCTAAATTTTTACTATTTTGTGAAAAAATAGGCTAAAGTTACATGTAGATCGCGATTTTTTTAGTCTCGAGATAGCGGAAAATTTCTTAGTAATTTTAATGCAATAATTCAACTTAGGTATAACAGTCTCAAGTTTATTGTTTGTTTGGTATAACACGATCTGCTCTCAGCTTGATTTTTAAATTTTAAACTAATTTTTAAAAAAATCACAAATAATATTACCTGGATCGTTTTTGACAAAAGATAGAACTGTGCCGTCTTTTTCAATTCTAATTCGATCGCGGCAATTGTATGTTTCTAAAGGTCTTTTATTCCCATCTATGCTAACCAAGGCTCGATATTCCCAAAAATTTTTCGCGCTGCGTTTGAGATCGTAAATACAAACTTCCCGATTGTGATATTGACGGCATAAAGTAGGTTTTTCGGTAAAGAAAAAACTACCAAAAGATAGATTTAATAGCAACAAAATAGCGAGATATTTCATAATTAAATTTAAAGTACATATTGAAGAGCGATCGCACTGTCAATAGTTATTAAATAAACTTACCATTTTCTCAATTACGAAATAGTAAGAATTTCAAATCCCGTTTCTGTTACGGCTACGGTATGCTCGAATTGAGCTGAAAGTTGGCGATCTTTTGTAATTACAGTCCAGCCATCTTTTAAAAATTTTAAGTGACGCGATCCTTGATTTATCATCGGTTCGACTGTAAACACCATCCCAGATCGCAATTTTAAACCTTTTCCTCTCGTGCCAAAATGAGGAATATCCGGCGACATATGAAATTCTCTGCCAACTCCATGGCCGACTAATTCTCGCACTACCGAAAAACCGCTAGCTTCAGCATATTCTTGAATTGCAGCACCAATATCGCCAATTCTTGCACCGGGTTTTATTTGAGCGATTCCCCTCATCATAGATTCTCTGGTTACTTCTACCAATTTTCGAGCCGATCGCGATACGTTTCCCACTAAAAAAGTTCTCGAGGTATCGCCATGATAGCCTTCTAATATCGGCGTAACATCAATATTAATAATATCCCCGTCTTTGAGAATAGTATTGCGATTGGGTATCCCGTGACAGACTACTTGATTGATGCTAGTACAAATCGAACCGCTAAAAGGTTTATGACCTGGAGGCGCATAGCCTAGTGTAGCAGGAATTGCCCCTCGCTCTCTCATCCAGCGATCGGCTTTGTCGTTCAATTCTTGAGTGCAGATCCCTGGTTTTACCATTGGTTCGAGATAATCGAGCAAGTTGGCTGCTAATTTACCAACACGTCGCATTTTCTCTAATTCTCTTCCTGAAAGTATCGTAATTCCCCCATGTTTTGCTGGTTTTAATAAACTATTGCGATCGTTCATTTTTGAGATTTTTCTGTTTTTCCTTGCTGTGTCATGCTAGCACAGCACAGTCTAGCATAACAAGGATTAATTAATTGATATATCCTGAAAAAAACATCGTTAAAATAGGAGTTTAAAATGGGCGGAAAAACCGATTTAGACAGAGTTGTGGCTTACATTCCTGCGCCGTTGAAAAAAGAATTAGAACAGTGGGCCAAACAAGAAGATCGATCGGTATCTTGGGTAGTGGGAAAATTGATCGATAAAGCTTTGCAAGAGCGGAGAAACGAGCAAAATTCTGACAAAGTAGTAAATATACGCTAAATGTATAGACTGAAGATTTTGAATTGTTTGGTTACAAGTTTGTAACAATAGTCAGAAAAAGTACTAGATAACAGTAAAAAATGTAGATGACAGAAACATCCCAAACAATTCAACTGCCAAATCAAGCAAGCGCGATCGCCCTAGCTGGAGTGGGGGAAGCAAATTTAAAATTACTTTCGCGTCATACGGGGGTAAAATTAGTCCTCAGAGGGCAAGATTTATTGATCTCGGGAAGAGAGAAACCAGTAGAACGCTGCGCCAGAGTAGTAAACTCACTAAAAACCATTTGGAGCGAAGCAAAAACGGTTTCCGAACCAGATATCCTAACTGCGTTTCAAGCCCTCGATACGGGGCGTATAGAGGAATTACAGGACTTACAAAAGAATGTTCTGGCTCGCACTCGCAGGGGGGAATTAATCAGAGCGAAAACTTTTCGTCAGCGACAGTATATTAAAGCGATTCAAACCCACGATATTACGTTTTGTGTCGGGCCGGCGGGAACGGGAAAAACTTTTTTAGCGGCAGTTTTAGCGGTTAAAGCTTTACTAAACGACGAATACGATCGCCTTATTTTAACTCGTCCGGCGGTGGAAGCGGGGGAAAAATTAGGTTTTTTGCCGGGAGATTTGCAACAAAAAGTAAATCCTTTTTTGCGGCCGCTTTACGATGCTTTATATGAATTTATCGATCCCGAAAGAATTCCCGAACTGATGGAGCGGGGTAAAATCGAAGTCGCACCTTTAGCATATATGCGGGGACGCACCCTGAGCAATGCTTTTGCGATCGTCGATGAGGCGCAAAATACTACACCATCGCAGTTGAAAATGGTGTTAACTCGTTTGGGTTTCGGTTCTAAAATGGTCGTCACTGGGGACATAACTCAAACAGATTTGCCATTACACGAGCGATCGGGTTTAGAAGTATCGATGAACATTTTAAAATCTGTAGAAGGGATCGGTTTTTGTCAGCTATCCCAAGCCGATGTAGTTCGTCATCCGTTGGTTCAAAGGATCGTTGCTGCTTACGAACGATCGCAAAGTTAAAATCTTTGTAAGAATCTCAATAATTCTTTGAGTCATGAGGGCAACTTATCAGATCTAATTGATAAAGTAAGAAGCAAGGAGCGATCGCTCCTTTAATATCAATTTATTGCCTCTCTATTATGTCTGAATTACAACAAATAGCAAATTCTTTTGCACTTTTGCCGCCAATATTAATTGGGATTGCTATATTTTTTGTTTTGTTGCCAACAATAATCGCTATTTTTCTCCGCTTTTTTCTTTACAGACATTTACAAATTTTAAAAAGCAAGATCGCAAGGTTGCTTGGAGGATCGAGAACGCCAAAACAGCCGCGAATAATCGAAAATTTAGAAAAAAGATTTGCGGGAATTCGTTACGATACTCCCGAACAAGTCAATACGATCGCAGTAATCGAAGGTCTTTACAATCGCGAATATTTTAGAATTATCGGCATACCTTTTCGCTGCGAACAAATCGATTATCTGACTAAAGTTTTGCCGAATTTATTGCTGTCTTTCGGACTTTTGGGAACTTTTTTAGGGATTACAATTAATTTAAGCAATATCAGTCAAACAATCGGTCAAGCTGATGTTACTAATGTGGGTAGTTTGGTGAATGCTTTAGAAGGGCCGCTTCAAGGTATGGGGATTGCTTTTATTACTAGCTTAATTGCTGTTTTTTGCAGTGCTTTTTTAACGGTGGTAAATCTGAGTTGGAATACTAGTATTGCTAAAACTGAAGTTCTCAATTCTTTAGAAGATTATGTGGATAATACCTATTTACCTCAATTACCAGTTGAAAATCCCACAGAAAAAGCAGTGGATCGCTTGATCGGTGAGTTTAGCAGTTTTTTAGATAAATTCGGCCACACTTTTGAAGAATATATTGCTAAATCGATCGCCGAACCAGTAGAAAAATTAGTCGCAGAAAGTAGTAATATCACTGCTTTAGCAAAACAAGCTTACACTGGAATAGTCGATTCTTCTAGTGCGATCGAAAATAGTTCTAAAAGTTTCGAGCAAGCCGCTCATATCATCGAAGAAAGTAGATTCCCTGAAAAATTAACCTCAGCAACTAATGATTTATCGATCGCACAAAATCAATTTTCTCAATCTTCTTTGGTACTGAAAAAATCGACTCAATCGATCGAACAATCTCTAACGGATTTACAAAAGTCTGCCAGCAATATTTTAAAAGTCAGCGACCATTTAAGCGATTTAAATCAAAAATATGCGGATTTGGTTACTTTATCCCACGATCGCGATGAAATGGAAAAAGCAGGTTTGAGAGAAATTAAAGCAGAATTATCAAAATTATTCGAGCAATTAACTGATAAATAATTATGGGTAAGCGATCGCGTCTCAGTAGGACGGAAACGGAAGAATACAATATCTGGCCATCTTTTACAGATTTGATGTCTAATGCTTTTATGATTATCACTCTGTTTTTATTTTTGGCCTTATTCAAATCAATATTTCTCAAATATACCGCCGATGAAACTGAGTTAAATTTAAGCCAAAGTCAGGCTTTAGTAAGACAATTAAGACAGCAAATATCGACTTTAGAAAGTCAATTGGGACAGGAAGTAAGTCAGAAAGAAGAATTACAAAATGAATTCGATTCTCTCGAAACTAAATTTGCTAACATTCAAGATAATTTAGAAGTAACTCAAAGCGAATTAACTAAAAGTCAAGGTGAAGTAAACAGTCTCGAAGATCGCTTGGCTAAAAATCAAAATGAATTTGATAGTTTAGAACAGAAATTGCAGCAAAGTAACTTGCAAGTATCGGATTTGCAAACCCAAGTAAAACGCTTAAAATCCGCCCCTCCAGTAGTAGTAATTCAAGGATCGGGACAGTATCAATTTCAATCTGGTAGCGCGACTTTACCTTCTAGTTTGGCTAAATTTATCGCCGACGATCTCGTCGATCGCATCGAAGAAGTTACTAAATTAAGGGGTATTTATATAGTAGAAGTAATCGGTCATACTGACGGTCAAGTTACTCGCGGTACTTCTAATTTAGATAACCAATTAATTAATGTCGCTCAAGGTAGCGCACCTGTGAGTGCTTTAAAACCTAGTTCTAATGCAGATTTGGGCTTAATGCGGGCTTTAGCGGTAGTTAAAGAGTTGCAAAAAGTTCAAGAACAAGGCCGTTTAGAAGGGATTCAATTTCGGGCTTATTCTGGCGCGCAATTGTATTTACCTGACGGTGAATTTGCTTCTAATAGTAATGCAGCAGATGCCAATCGCAGACGGATTGAAATTCGTTTTTCTCCTGTTGGAAAAGCGGAAAATATTAAATAAATAGAGTAGGAAGTAAGGAGTTTTTTGCTTGAATTCTTTACTCGATTTTCTGTTTTATTTAAGAAAATCTAAAACTATTTTGGCAATTTGTTCGGGCTTTTGATTTATCATCCCGATCGTTCCTCCTTCGATCTCAATCATGGTCGATCGAGGAATTATTTTTAGGAAACATTCGCGATTTTCTCTTTCAGATAAGCCATATTTTGACATCATTTTTAAGTCTTCAGATCCCGATAATAATAAAGTGGGACATTCGATTTTTTTAAATCTTTCGGGGATTAGATTACAGTATTTTTGCACTGCCATAACTCCATATGGAGGATGACCGTGACATTTCAATTCTTCTAATAAGTAATTGTGGGTTAATTCTGGAGTAATTGCATAATTTTGATGTGCCAACCAGCGCGAAATTACATGAGATCCGTCAGCTTTAATTTTAAATGTTTCGGTTAATCGATCGCTAAATTCATTTAATTTATTTTGGTTGTAAAGATCGAGATTGCAAAGGATAATTTTTTCAATTTTATTGGGATATTTTGCTGCTAATTCTCCGGCAATAAAAGAACCTAAATGATTTCCCATAAGACTGGCTTTGGCGATCGATAATGAGTCCATTAAGGTAATAATAGTTTGAGCATAATCTGCGATCGAATATGGTTTGGTAAGTTTGTCAGAATTTCCATATCCTAATAAATCTAAAGTAACGATCGAGTTATTTTTTATTAAAAAAGGAATTATTTCTCGATATTCTATGCTACTCATAGGATGTCGGTGTAAAAGAATTAAGGGCTTTCCTTCTCCTCCAGTTTGATAAAATATTTGACCCTCTGCGGTATCTAAATATCTTTTGAGTAATTTTTCTTGCATTTTTTCGTTTTTAAGTATATTTAAATTTCGGCTAATTGTTGGGCAACATTTAAGACTCGATCGGCGAATCGATCGCTATTTTCTTGGGAATTGACCGTTAAAATTGCTGCTACTGGAGGAATAATATATTCTCTTAACTGAGGATAGTTTATTTGATAGATTTGTAAAGTAGCTAAATGGGTTTGATATGGTTTTAGTCGATCGGATGTATTTAATGGCGTATCTACAAAAATTGAAAATCGATCTTCTGCTAAATTTACATATTCTTGCCATAATTTTGTCAGTCGATCTTTTATCTTTAGGTTACCATCCCAAACATCTTGAGGTTCGGCATTTTGAGAAGTATTCCCTAATTTTGCGACGGCCATTTCATATTGTTCTTGTTCCCAAGATAAAATTTTTTCTAAAGCAGATTCTATTTCTAATTTATTAATATCTCGATCGCTAATAGATGCCATTGTTTCAAAAGAAGCTAAATTATCTGCTAGGTATTTTTGTTTATTTTTAACTTCCCAATTTAAACGACTGTCTTGAGTAGCGACTACTTTTGCCAACCAATCTTGCCAAGAAATAGCATCCATTCCAGCTTTTTGAAGTTCTCCATTACCGAGAGGATAAACATCGAAAGGACTTACTCGCAAACCATCTTTTTCTAATACCCAAATACAAAAAGCTATATTAGGATTATTACCATTATTAAAACACCAAGGTTTTTTCGTTCCTAAATTAATCATGATTAGTCCTCCATACAAATAATATAAAAAAATAGCGCAAAACAGGGAAATCGGAACTAGTTTTTTAGATTCTGCGTCCCTACTTCGAACCAAGACATTTGCCAAATTTAATTAATATGAAATACTTATGCGCGATCGCCTGTCTGCTTATTACCTTTCCTGGTTGCTCTCAATATCAACTAGATCGAGCCAGCGATCGCTCGAGAGAATTCCGCGACGAATAATTAGAACAAATGTATTTTGCTGCTGTTTTGGGCGATACATTTTTAATGACTTTGATAAGATTTGCGATCGACAGAGAGATTTTTGCTAAAAGTGCTACGATTAGAATCGAGAATGAAAAGATTAACAATTAAGTTATTATTCAGTATCAAAGGTTTTTCCGTAAAGTATTGAGCTACTTCTTTTATAGTAATCTTCTCACTCCAAACACAAAATTCATTGAGAAGACAATAAAAATATGTCGATTTATGTAGGTAATCTATCTTACGAAGTTAATCAAGAAGACTTAAATGAAGTCTTTGCCGAATATGGAACTGTTAAAAGAGTTCATATTCCTACAGATCGCGAGACAGGTCGAGTCCGAGGATTTGCTTTTGTAGAAATGGAATCAGAAGCAGATGAAGATAAAGCGATTGAAGCTTTAGATGGAGCAGAATGGATGGATCGCAGTCTCAAAGTCAACAAAGCTAGACCTCGTGAAGATAAAGGTTCGTTTGGTGGTGGTCGTCGCAACAAACGCTTTTAACCTTATCCTATAAATTAAATTTAAAAATATAACGCCTCTAGTTTGCGAGTAGATTAATTCTAAATCAATTTCTAGAAGCGTTTTATTAGATTTTTTTAAAATTTATCCCAAACAAGCAGCTAAATCTTTTTCAGGAGAAGCGATCGCTTGTAAATTATACTTTTGTTGGAGCAAGGCAAAAACTCGAGGAGAAATAAAAGCGGGTAAAGTCGGCCCCAAACGAATATTTTTGATGTTGAGGTACAGTAAAGTAAGTAAAATTGCGACCGCTTTTTGTTCGTACCAAGAAATAATCATCGATAATGGTAATTCATTGACACCGACTTTGAAAGCATTTGCCATTGCTAAAGCGATGTGAATGGCAGAATAAGCATCGTTACACTGTCCCACATCCATCAATCGAGGAATACCGCCAATATCACCTAATTCTTTGTCAAAGAAGCGAAATTTACCGCAAGCTAGAGTTAATACTAAGCAATCTGGTGGTACTTTTTCGACAAATTCGCTGTAATAATTGCGCGTCGCTTTAGCACCATCGCAACCACCAACTAAGAATAAATGACGAATATCCCCTCGTTCGATCGCCTTAATTAAATCTTCAGCCACATTTAAGACAGCATGACGTGCAAAACCTGTCGTTACAGATCGAGGTTCGCTTGCTTCGGTGAATCCTGGCAATTTTAGGGCTGTTTCGATCGCCAGGGAAAAATCATCGTCTTTGAGGTGAATTAAGCCAGGATAGCCCACAGAACCGCAAGTAAAGACGCGATCGCGATAAGATTGGTGGGGTGGCATTAAGCAGTTAGTCGTCATCACGATCGCACCGGGAAATTGGGCGAATTCTCGAGTTTGATTTTGCCAAGCAGTGCCATAATGTCCGTATAGATGGGGATATTTTTGTTTTAATTGAGGGTAGCCGTGTGCTGGCAACATTTCCCCGTGGGTATATACGGTTATGCCTGTATTTTTTGTTTGTTCTAAGAGTTTTTCTAAGTCTTTTAAATCGTGACCGGAGATTAAAATAGCTTTGCCTATTTTATGGTTTAAAGGTACTTTTGTCGGCACGGGATGACCGTAATTAATAGTATGTCCGGCATCGAGAAGTTCCATAGCTCGCAAGTTAATTTTACCGACATTCAAGGCTGTTTCTAACCAGTCATCGAGGCTTTTATCTCGATCGCTTAATTCTGCCAAAGTTTGACGAATGAAAGTATAAACTTCTCGATCTTCTTGGCCTAGTTTGCTGGCATGATAAACGTAGCTGGCAATGCCTTTTAATCCGTAAAGAATAGTAAGTTTTAAAGAGAAAATATCGACGTTATTTTGAGACTGGGCGATGAATTTTAATTCGGCATCTTTGCCTTGTTTTACTAAATTTTCTGTTGAGTTAGCGGGAAGGAATTCTACTAAAGTCGAGGGTTTTATAATTGGAAGATCTGCTTTTAAAGCGTCCCGTAAAGTTATACTTTCGTAAATATAATTAACGAAGCGATCGGGGTCGAAGTTAACATTAGTTAAAGTAGCAAAGAGGGTTTTGCAAATAAAAATATCTATTTTACGAGTATCTTTCCCTAATTTACTGGCTTGGTTTGCTACTTCTGAAAGTCCCCGCAAAGAATAGACTAATAATTTCTGTAATGCTTCTACTTCGGGGCTTTTACCGCAAGCACCCCATTTTTTGCATCCTTCTCCTCTGGCTGTTTGTTCGCATTGGTTACAAAACATAATTTTTTTTCCCGCAACTTCCGATATCAATACTTTATAACTAGGTTTAGATCTCGCTCCTTGACTTAAGTCAAAAAACAACCATGAATTTTAATCATTTAGCAGAATTTTTAGCGACAACTGAAATGTTTAAAGGTTTGCCACAAGAACAGTTAAATTTATTAGCTGCGATCGCTCGCTGCCAAACTTATCAAAAAAACGAAATTATCTTTTTACAGGGAGATGAAGGAAGAGGATTTTTTATGATTAAATCCGGCAAACTTAAAGTTTTTCAAGCTTCTGCAGCAGGAAAAGAAATCATTTTACATCTTTTTAAAGCTGGCGAACATTTTGCCGAAGTTGCTGCTTTTGATGGCGGTGATTTTCCTGCTTCTGCTAGCGCGATCGAACTGACTGAAATCTTATTTTTTCCCCGCAGCGATTTTTTACAATTACTCGATTACGATCCCAGTTTAGCTATCAATCTCTTAGCAACTTTTGCCCGTCGTTTGCGTCATTTTGCTCGCTTAGTTGAAGATTTATCTTTAAAAGAAGTTCCCGGAAGATTGGCAGCTTATTTACTAGATTTGAGCGAAAATAACGATAATACCGAAATTTTAGAATTAGAAATAACTAAAGGACAATTAGCTGCGGTTTTAGGCACTATTCCCGAAACCCTCTCCCGCGCTTTTGCTAAATTAATTCAAGAAGGATCGATCGCTATTTCTGGATCTTCAATTCAATTGTTAGATAAAAACAATTTGTTAAAACGTGCCGGAAAAATTGCTGAAATCTAGTTAAAAAAAAAAAGCGACGAAATCTAATTATCGCCGCTACGAATAAATCGATTCGTAAATTTATTATTATTTTGCTTTGTCAATCGCCGCAAAAATTGTATAATTACCTACATCAAATCAAAAAGCTAAAATCAAACTGGGGGATGTAATTACAAAAACATCCCTTTTCCCTACACCATCAGCAACTGGTTTAACTGGGGTTGTAAAATGAAAATGTTCGCGATCGTTTAGTAATAGTAATTCACCGGGGTTGAGTACTTTTTTAAAAATCGGTTTTTCTTGCTTGTTTAAATAAAGATGGGTTTCTCCTCCTTTAATATTTTCACGGTCGATCGAGACAATAGCAATATAATCGCAACCATCTCTGTGAATGCCTTCTGGTGCGGGATTGCCAAAATTATCGGGAGAGCAAATCGTTCTAATTTGGTGAACTCCGATACTAGCTTCTGGCTTTAGTTGGCAGTAATTACTAAATTCAAATAGTAATTTTTTAAACTCGTCTAAAGCAATTAATTCTGGAGCTAATTCCGCAAATTCTCTTTTAATATCTCCTACTATCGGGTTGTAATCTCTACTTTGAAATAAATAACCGTGAGGGAGTTTAATTAATCGCTCTTCTTTAATTTGAAATTGAGATAATCTCCGTTGGCGATATTTTCCTTTAATATAAGGATCGACGGGAAGGTCGCTAAAAAAGTTTCTAAATTCTGAGAATTTTATGGAATTGATTTTTTTTAAGCCAAAACTAACATTATAAGTAGATTCTGACCGCTCTAAAGCTGTATTCATAATTTTGACTTCCAATATTTCACAATACTTCTCTTTAAATTATCGATCTCGATCGAGAAGCTCATAGTTTTATTATAAAGTCTGCTAATTTTAAAATTTTGTTAAATAAGAGACACGATCGCTCAAAACTGAATCGAAAATTAAAGATCGATCGCAAAATCCTGGTAATTTAATTCATTTTAAGCCAGAAAGAGGTAAAAGTTTGCACTCAAGCTCTCAAACACTAGAGCAATAAAATTCAATTCGATCGAGGACGATCGTGGGCTGCTAAAATATAAGATATTTAATTTATATAAGGATGCGAATCGAGCAAATTAAAGCATTTTTAACGGTAGTAAAAACCAAAAACTTTCAACAAGCAGCAAGAGAATGTGACACGACTCAATCAACTATTTCGCGTCAAATACAAGCATTAGAAACAGAATTAGGAACTGTATTATTACACCCCAGCGATCGAGTAAAATTAACTGTAACCGGAGAGCTTTTTTTACCTCGCGCTCTTAAAATAGATCGAGAATGGAACTTAGCAAGAGAGGAAATCTTAGATTTAATTTCCGGCAAACAAGAAGAATTATGCGTAGCAACGATCGGTTCGATCTGTTCTACCTATTTACCCCCAGTCTTAGCCAGTTTTGTTAATAAATACCCCCAAGTCAAACTTAGAGTTACCACTCTCGGTAGCGATCGGGCCATAAAAGTATTGCGAGACGGTTTAGTAGATCTGGCGATCGTCATGCAAAGCACTCTGTTTAAAACAAGTCCCGAGTTGGTGGTAGACTTGCTCTATGAAGAACCTATTTTCGCCCTCTTATCTTCGAGCCATCCCCTCGCTAGCTATCAGTATATTCCCACAGCAGAATTAATTCAATACCCCCAGATAATCTTTAAAGAAGGCTATGCGATGCATAATTTAGTTAAAGAACAATTCGATCGCTGGGGAGCAAAATTAAATGCAGTCTTAGAATTAAACAATATTGATGCTTTTCGGGCTACAATCGGCCAAAGTAATTGGTTAGCACTCTTACCATTATCTGCCCTTGTCGACCTAGATGGCGATTCGAGTTTAACAGTACGTCAGCTATTACAACCCATGCCAATGCGTCAAGTATTGTTAGTCACGACAAAAGACAGATTGAAAATACCTCCGATCCGACAGTTTCGTAACTTAGCCCTGGAATTAATTAAACCAGAAATCGATCTAATAGTAAAATGAGCCAAGAATTTAGGGAATTTTTGCGTAAAGTTGGCAGTGGGACTCATACTAGCAAAAATCTCACTCGCAGCGAAGCAAAAGCAGCAGCCAAACAGATTTTATTACAAGAAGCCACCCCAGCACAAATCGGAGCGTTTTTAATCGCCCACAGGATAAAAAGACCGACGGGTGAAGAATTAGCGGGAATGTTGGATGCTTACGACGAATTAGGCGGAAATATTGCCAAAATCCCTAATTTTAAACGAGTTACAATTTTAAGTTCTCCTTACGACGGGCGATCGCGTACAGCACCCCTCAGTATAATCACAGGATTAATTTTAGCATCAGTTGGCATTCCGGTGTTAATGCACGGGGGCGATCGAATGCCAACAAAAGAAGGTATTCCTTTAATTTCTATTTGGCAAAGTTTGGGAGTAAATTGGACGAAATTATCGTTAGAAACAGTCGCTAAAATTTTAGAAAAAGAAAGTATTGGTTTTTATTATTTACCAAAACATTTTCCTCTGGCTAATGATTTAATTCCCTATCGAGAACAAATCGGAAAACGTCCACCTTTAGCCACATTAGAATTAATTTGGTCTCCCTATCGCGGGGATTATCATTTAATAACTGGATACGTCCATCCTCCTACGGAAAAAATGATAAAAGATGCTTTTGCTTTGCGAGGAGTAGATTGTTTTACTACGGTCAAAGGCTTGGAAGGAAGTTGCGATTTACCGAGCGATCGAACGGCAATTATTAGTTATAAAGATTCTCATAAAAATAGTTTTGAAAGGTTAAATTTAAATCCCCGCGATTACGATTTAAGTACTCAAAATATTCCTTTAGAAAATACGGATATTTTAGTAGGAAATATAACAGCAGTTTTACAAAATAAACCTTCTCCTTGGTTGAATGCTGTTATTTGGAACGGTGCATTTTATTTATGGCATACTGGCGTTTGTCAGGATATAAAAGCAGGGATCGATCGGGTTAAAAATATTTTAAATCAAGGAAAGGCCTGGGAAAAATTGAAATCGCTGCAAAATATTTGAGATTAATTTCTGGAATTGTATTGCACTAAAAAAAAGTAATTAGTTTTAGCCTATTTTAATAAAAATAAAAAACTTACAAAATATTTGACATAAATTTATGGAATTGAGTCGAGAATTATATATTACTGGTAAAAATCAATTAGCTTTGTACGATGTCAATCAATTAATCAAAAACTTTCCTTATGAAGGTGATGTTTATATTACTCGCGGTTGCTTTTATCGCGATCGCCAAGAATGGGCTTTAGCTTTAGCCGATTTTAATAAAGCAATAACATTATCTCCAACTTTAGCTAGTGCTTATGTAGAGCGAGGTTTACTTTACCATAAAATGGGAAACTATAAAGCCGCACTTACAGATTATTATAAAGTATTAGGATTGGATCGAAATTATTTTTTACCAATAATAAATATCGGTTTAATCGCTTACGAAAAAGGTTTTAAAGAAGAAGCCGTAAAGCAATGGCAAAAAGCACTGCAAATTAATAATTCTGTCGAAGCAAAATTAGCCTTAGCCGTCGCACAATATATTAAAGGAGATACGGAAACTGCCTTAAAAATAGCAGAAACAGCACTAAAACGGGATCTTAACTTTGCCAGCTTATCTTACCTTCAAGAAAACCTTTGGGGCGAACGTTTGCGATCGGATACGGCTAAACTTCTTTCTACCCATAGAATGCAAAATTTTATCCTTGCCAATTCTTAGTAATTTATAATAATCTAAAAAATTAGATCTAAATTTATGAAACTGAATCGGGAATTATATACTACTGGAAATAAAAAATTAGTTTTAGCCGATTTCAATAAATTAATAAAACACTTTCCCGACGATGCTAGCGTTTATATCAGTCGCGGTTGGTTTTATCGCGATCGAAAAAAGTGGAAATTAGCTTTATTCGATTTTAATAAAGCCATAAAATTATCTCCCAATTTAGCAGATGGTTATCTTGAAAGAGGTCTTATTCACCATAAATTTAATGAGTACGATCGAGCAGGTTTAGATTATCAAAAAGTATTAGAATTGGAGGGAATTTATCTCTTAATAGCAATTATAAATATCGGTTTAATTGCTTACGAAAAAGGTTTTAAAGACGAAGCAGTAAAGCAATGGCAAAAAGCACTGCAAATTAATAATTCTGTCGAAGCAAAATTAGCCTTAGCCGTCGCACAATATATTAAAGGAGATACGGAAACTGCCTTAAAAATAGCAGAAACAGCACTAAAACGGGATCTTAACTTTGCCAGCTTATCTTACCTTCAAGAAAACCTTTGGGGCGAACATTTGCGATCGGATACGGCTAAACTTCTTTCTACCCAGAGAATGCAAAATTTTATCCTTGCCAATTCTTAGTAACTAAATCGATAAATAAAGAGTTTTTAAGTTTCAAATCAATTTTAAAAAGAACGATTTTTATTTCTTAACAAAATTAATGCTTAAAAATTCGATCGGGCACGGAAAAATATAATATAGCAATAGAAAAGAAAGAAAATACTATACTATGGCCAATAAAAATCCTAGTCCGGCAACTAGATTTACAACAGATAGAGAAGAATCTCTAACAGCGAAACTTTCGATGCGAGTTACACCATCAATGCTAGATGAGTTAAAACAACAAGAAAATTGGCAAGAGTTGGTAAGAGTTGCGATCGCCGAAAAATTAGCCCAAAAGAAAATCGATCCCACCTCAAAACCACTAGACGGTTAAATTTCTCAATTGTTTGTCCCTTTCCCTATCTATCTGCTATTACTTTGACAGCACAAGCCTTTAATTCCGGTTGCAAAGAATCGGGACAAGCGATAGCATGAGTTAATGCATTAGCCTCGGCTAACTCTACCCAAAGTTCGCCCCAGTGGAGCGGAACGAATAAAGTACCAGGAGCGATCGCTCGAGTAATTTTTGCTGGTAATTTAACTCTACCCCTGCTCGATCGCACTTCTACCGTATCCCCTTCTTCGATCCCCAATTTTCCAGCATCGCGGGGATGTATTTCTATAAAAGGGTTGGGGTGCATTTTAGTAATTTTAGAAATTCTGCCAGTTCTAGTTTGGGTGTGCCAGTGACCGTAAAGCCTGCCAGTGGTTAAGATATAAGGATACTCCTCGCTTAAAGGTTCGGCAAGTCCTTTGGAATGAACTGCGGCAAATTTAGCTTTTCGATCGGCAGTAGCAAAGCGAAAATCTGTATATAATCTTTTGTTTGTTGTTTGAGCATCCCCCGATCGAAACGGCCATTGAACTGTTTTTGCTTTTGCTAGAATCGAGTGACTCAATCGAGACATATCGCAAATTCTGTCTTTTGTCAAGCCAACGAATTCAGCATAGACATCGGCAGAACTATTAAAAGGGAATTGTGCTTTAAAACCCAGTCTGCGCCCGACTTCTGCAAATATTTCCCAATCTGGCTTGGCAACTCCGGGAGGCGATCGAAAACTAGGGCAAAAAGTAACTACCCGTTCGGAATTAGTCATCGTGCCAGTTTTTTCGCCCCATTGCGCCGCAGGAAGTAAAATATGGGCATAATTAGCGGTTTCGGTGGGATAATAGGCATCTTGGCAAATAGTGAAAGGCGATCGCCTTAGTGCCTTTTTAGTTCTTTCTATGTCGGGCATACTTACCGCCGGATTGGTAGCTACGACCCAAAATAAGCCGACTTCTTCTCGTTCTAAACCCGTTACCATTTCCCAAGCACTCAGACCCGCCAAGGGCGAAATTTGACCCTGCTGCAAGCCCCATAATTTTTCGACTTCGCGACGGTGTTCGGCATTTTTAACCAAACGATATCCAGGTAAAAGATGGGAAAGTCCCCCAGCTTCTCGCCCTCCCATCGCGTTGGGTTGTCCCGTCAAAGAGAAAGGGCCGGCCCCCGGTTTGCCGATACTTCCGGTCATTAAATGGAGGTTAATAATACTTCTAACTTTAGCAGTACCTTCGGCCGATTGATTGATACCCATCGACCAGAGAGATAATATTTTTGGCGACTTTTCCCAATATCTAGCAACAGTTTCTAATTCTTCTATAGTAATGCCGCAACGCCTGGCTACTAATTCCGGGGGATAATGTTTAATTACTTCAGCAAAATCTACAAAACCAGCAGTACAATCGTCAATAAATAAAGCATCGATCGCGCCCCAACGCAATAATAAATGAGCGATGCCGTGAAGTAAATCGATATCCGTACCCGGTTGGATGGCTAAATGAAGATCGGCAATATTAGCCGTAGCAGTGCGACGGGGATCGACTACAATTATTTTTAAATCTGGATTTCTTTTGCGGTGTTTGGCCAGACGATTGAATAAAATTGGGTGACATTCTGCGGTATTAGTGCCGATTAAAAAAGCACAGTCAGTAAGATCGAGATCCTCGTAACAGCAAGGAGGGCCGTCAGATCCCAAACTTTGAATGTATCCCGCTACTGCTGAAGACATACAAAGACGGGAATTAGCATCAAAATTATTAGTACCCAAACAGCCTTTAAGTAATTTCTGGGCGATATAATAATCTTCAGTTTGTAGCTGACCCGAACCATACATACAAATAGCTTCAGGCCCTTGAGTTGCGACAATATTTTTAATGCGATCGACGATTTTATTAAATACTTCTTCCCAACTTACCCGACGAAAAGACTCATCTAAAGAATCTCGCATCATCGGATATTCTAGGCGATTTTTATCTAAAGATTCGGCAATAGTAGCACCTTTGAGACAAATTTGTCCGCGACTCGAAGGATGATCGCGATCGCCTTTAACTTTCCAAGTATCTTTGTGTCGTACTACTTCTAAACCGCAGCCAACACCGCAATAAGGACACAGAGTTTTTGTAGGTTCGCTCATAATTTTACAAGGAAAAGGGTACAGAACTCAGGGATCTAGATTTGAGAGTCTTCTCTATTCTTCTATAGTTTTGCCAAAAGATTCTACCCCTAAACTAGCTTCTCCTTCTCCTTCGTGATGTTCGGCAAAAGATCCGACTGGTTCTTTAAGCAAAAAAGCACATAAGAAAGCGACGATTAAACTAGCAATACCGAGAGTTTGGAAGAATATAGTATTTCCTGCCGCACCTTCGGGTAGTAAACTGTATAAAGTTAGATAGCAAACTGCACCCACGTTACCATAGGCCCCGACATTGCCAGCAATTTGTCCGGTAACTCTTCTTTTAATTAAAGGTACGATCGCGAAGGTAGAACCTTCCCCAGCTTGAACGAAGAAAGAACAAGCCATAGTTAAAATTACTGCCCCAGGTAACCACCAACCGCTACCGACTTGGCTCATTAATAAGTATCCTATACCCATTCCGGCCGTTAAAACAGCCATCGTCCATTTACGAGATCCCATGCGATCGGAGATTAAACCTCCACCAGGACGGGACATTAAATTCATGAAAGCATAACTTGCCGCTACCATACCAGCTTGTTCTTTACTCAAACCGAAAGTCAATTCAAAAAATGCTGGCAACATCGAAACAACGGATATTTCCGAACCAAAATTAACTATATAAGTTAGTTCTAAAATTGCTACTTGACTGAAATTATAGCGATCTTCTGCTGGATAGCGTTTTCTACCCATTATCAATTCTTTATTAGCATCCCAGCATTTATAAGCTTGAAATAAATATAAGCCTAAAAGTAACACCCAGATTAAATATAGTTGAGTCGTATTTAGAAAACCAACTTGAGATAAACGCCAGGCTAATAAAACTAATACTCCCACTAAAGGAACGTTCATCAATAGTAAAAACCAAAAATCTCTTTTGCTAGTAACTTCGATCCCGCCGTGACGTTTTGGTTTCTGATAAACTTTACCATCGGGAGTATCTTGGGCGTTAAAAAAGTATATTATGCCGTAAATAGCCGCAGCAATACCAGTTAAGGCGATCGCCATTCGCCAGTTAGACTCTCCTCCGGCTAAGAAAGCCAAACCGACAGCCACAGAAGGTAAAGTAAAAGCAGCAGCAGCAGATCCGAAGTTACCCCAACCCCCATATATACCTTCGGCTAAACCTATTTCTTTGGGTGGAAACCATTCGGCTACCATGCGAATGCCAATTACAAAACCAGCCCCGACGATACCTAATAATAAGCGACTGATAACTAAGGTAGAAAAATCTTGCGCCAAAGCGAACATGGTGCAAGGAATGGCGGCAAAAATTAATAATACTGAATAGGTAATTCTCGGCCCGTATTTATCCAGCAGCATCCCGATAATAACCCGCGCTGGCACTGTTAAAGCAATATTACAAAGTGCTAAAGTTCTGATTTGGGCTGTGGTCAAACCGAGATCCTGTTTGACCGTTGTTGCTAGGGGTGCAAAATTAAACCAAACTACGAAAGTTAGGAAAAAAGCAAACCAAGTTAAGTGTAAAATGCGGTATCTACCGCGAAATGAAACGATTTCTGCAAGCATTTATTTTCGTGTATTGTAGTGTATTGTGTCTCAAATTTTTGTCAAATATTTGAAGTAAAGTAATTAGTATAAAGCATTATTTTTCTTCTTTAAGCCGATCTAAAATCTAAATTTCTTTCTCAAAACATTTATTATTTTTTTTTGAAAAACGATCTTTTAAAAGACTCTATTCTAGTTAAATTGGCACTGCACCAAATTTTTCGATTAATAAATCTCTCAAAACTGATTTAAGATCTTCACAAGGTACTCCTTTCATGATGCGATTACCCAGTTGAGATTCTTTACCGACTTTTCCGCCAGTATAAATATCTACTACTTCGATCGTTTTGCCATCTTTACGTCCTTTTCCACCAATTAAACCAATATCCGCTACTTGAGGTTGACCGCAGGAATTAGGACAACCCGTCCAATGAATTCGCACTGTTTTTGATAATGTTAATTCTTGGCTCAATTCTTTAGCTATACCTAAAGCCCGGTTTTTAGTTTCTATCAAGGCAAAACTGCAAAATTGCGCCCCAGTGCAAGATACTAATTCTCTTATTAATGGCTGAGGATGCGGCGAAAATTTATCTAAAATTGGTTCTTTTAAAAACTGTTTTAATTCCTCGTCTTTAATGTAAGGAATAATTGCATTTTGTTCGACAGTAAAACGAATTTCTCCATTCCCATAAACTTCTGCCAAACCCGCTAATTCAAACATATCTTTAGCACAAAGACGACCTACAGGAATATTCAAACCAACATAATTAAAACCTTTTTGTTTTTGCGGATAAATACCAATGCGATCCCTCTTTTCTCCTTCGATTTCATCTCGCTCTGCTGCCTTTTCTAAAGTAGTATTTAATTCTTTTTCTACTTCAGATTTGAACTTTTCAATTCCCCAGAGATCTATTAACCACATCAATCGGGATTTTTTGCGATTTTCCCTCGGGCCGTTATCGCGATATACTGCTAAAATTCCAGCACATAAAGCAGCTACATCTTTAGGTTCTACCCAAACATTCATCGGTATCGCACTGACGCAGCGAGTAGAAGACAAATATCCACCCACTAACACGTTAAAACCCAGAATACCATTTTTATAAGCAGGAACGAAAGCAATATCGTTGATTTCTGCATGAACTGAATTATCTCTACTTCCGGCGATCGCAATGTTAAACTTTCTCGGTAAATTACTAAATGCCGTATTTCCCCTACCTCCATTGGTAATTAAATCTTGAACTTCTTTTACCAAGTCTCTAGTATCGATTAATTCTGCTCCATCTATTCCCGCTACCGGATCTCCGGTGATATTCCTGACGTTATCCATCCCCGACTGGACGCTAGTTAAACCTACTCGATCGAGC
Source organism: uncultured bacterium (assembly GCA_964458305.1). GTDB lineage: Bacteria > Cyanobacteriota > Cyanobacteriia > Cyanobacteriales > JASJDA01 > JASJDA01. The sequence goes on from CAYWIH010000016.1 coordinate 38,510, forward strand.
CGATCGAAAATATCGGGAACGTCTTCAATTAGGACACCACGCAACTGGATATTTTGTCTAGTAGTAATATCCGCACTACCATCTTCGCCGTAGCGATCGACTATTCTTGCTATTTCAAAAAGTTGTTCGCTCGTCAAAATTCCGTTAGGGGTTCGCAAGCGCAACATAAATTTACCAGGGGTTTTCGGCCGAAAAAATAAGCCCAACCATTTTAGTCTAAAATCGCGATCGACCGGATCTATGGCTTCCCAGCCAATACGAGCGTAACGTTCTAGTTCTTCTTTTAGGGTCAATCCGTCTTTCTCCGCTTTCCAGCGTTCAAATTTAGACATTTTCGTGGGCTTATCTCTGGCTTCGCTCATTTTCCTTCGTTTATCTGAAATTTGAATCCTGATTAGTTTAGATTCAGATATATATAAATACATTTAATCTGAATATTTTGTATGTTTAGTTACAAAAATTTATTTTCAATGCATTTAATAAATTAATTTTATGCTTTTTTTGCATAATAGTAGGCTAAAAAAAAATAAAGATGAAATAGATATCGATCGATTAATGTTAGATCTAAAATACAATAAATTGAAAAACAATGACAGATCGAGTATTTGAATTAGAAATTGCTTCTAGTTTTTGGGAAAAATATGAAGACGAAAAAGAGATACCGAAATGGATTGCTACGATCGTTGAATTTGAAAATTGGGAATATACAAGAATAGCTTTTTTAAAACCAGAACCGATCGCCAATCTTCCCGATCGAATTATATTTAATACCAGCTACAAAATTTTAGCAGAAATGGAATTCGTTCATAATAATGCAGGATGGCCGATCGTTTCTAAAAAAATGCTAAACAAACTCTTAGAAGTAGGAAATTTTTTATATCAATCTATTCCGATAACTATGGTAGATAACGATATTGAAAAAAATGATTTTATTGCCATTCAGTTATTAGAACACTTAGATATTTTTGACTGCGATCGATCCGATCGCGAACTTAGATCGGAGCGAAAAAATATAATAAATTTGGATAAACTCATTCTCAAACAACCCCAAAATGGCTTTCCCCCAATATTTCGAGTTCAAAATATACCCAGCCGTCTGTTTGTTTCAGCAGAAGCTCGTGAAGCTTTAGAAAATGGAGATATTCGCGGACTTGAATTTATTGCTCTCGAAGAATTTGAATTCGACCTTCTCGATACTCTTAAATTCGACTATCGCGTCGAAATTACTAGAGCGGAATTTGCCAAACTTAATAATAGTTATTCAGAACCAGAATCTTTATTATTAGAATACTCAGAAATTTTCGATCTCGAAGGAGTTGAAGGTTATTTTGAAGAAGAATTTGAAACATATAAATTTAGTGTATTAACACCCGGACAAAAGGCTTTATCTGCTTTAAACGAATTCATCGCAGAAGTAAATAATGGTGGGATCGCTCAGTTTTTTTGGAATGAAAGTGAATTTATTTGGCAACAAGTATTAGTAGGATTAGAACTTATCGACGATCGAATTATGGTTGAAGCTTATAAAAAAGAACTGCAAAAATATCTAAATAATCAAACTCAGTTAGAAGAAATTCGATCGCAATATTGGCAAACTAACGATCTCAAGTACTATAGTAATTTTGCAAAAACTTATCAATCTTTACTTCCAAGCTACGAGAATTTTAGAGATATTTTCTACTCCGATCGCGATCGAATACCAGAAAAGTTAGTAAATTATATTAATAGTCATGCTGAGGAATTTGTTATTTTTATAGATTAGCCAATCGATTATTTTTAAAAGAGAATACAAAGTAATGAATCACAATAATATTGAAGCAGAAATTAAAAAGCTCGGCAACCTTTTTATCGGAAGATTAGACCGAAATATCCTCGAAGATGCTATTGAGTATGTTGATTTTAATGAATGTAGTTTAGCCCTACGAATTCTCTGCGACCAATTGTATGAGTATGATGTTAACTTAAATTGCTACGAATTTAATCAGATTAAAGAATTAGCCGAAAAAGTAGCAGCAGATATTAAGAAAGTTGAATATCTTAAATCTCTAATTAAATAAATAATAAATCTTTCAAATCATAAAAGATTTAAAAATATTAGATAATATTAGTTCTTCCTATTAAAAAGCAATGAAGCAAAAACCTGTTAATCTTCTCGAATACGAATCTTTAGCCAAAAAACATCTATCCCCGATCGCTCTAGATTATTATGCTAGCGGTGCGATGGACGAAAAAACCTTAAAAAACAATCGATCGGCCTTCGATCGCTACAAAATATTACCAAAAATGTTGCGAGGAGTAGCTAAAAGAGACTTAAGCACCACAATTTTAGGACAACCTCTATCTCTACCGATTTTAATCGCACCGATGGCCTTTCAATGTTTGGCAACTCCTTCTGGAGAACTAGCAACCGCCAGAGCTGCAGTAAAATTAGATATTGCCATGGTATTGAGTACCTTATCCACCAAAAGCTTAGAAGAAGTTGCCAGTGTCGGTAAAAAACTCTGGTTTCAATTATACGTCCATCGCGATCGCGAACTGACCCGTATTTTAGTAGAAAGAGCAGAAAAAGCCGGATATCAAGCCTTGTGTCTGACAGTAGACGCGCCAATATTAGGGATCAGAGACTGCGATCGACGCAATCAATTTACTTTACCACCCCATTTACAAATCGCCAATTTAGCCAGCATTAAAGACTTAAAAATTCCCCAAACAGAAGGAGAATCAGGATTATACGCATATTTTGCCCGACAATTAGATCCCGGACTGACTTGGGAAGATCTAGAATGGTTGGCAAGCATAACCAAACTGCCGATCGCCGTTAAAGGTATTTTAAGAGCAGACGACGCAATAAAAGCCCTAGAATACGGAGCAAAAGCGATTATAGTATCCAATCACGGCGGCAGACAATTAGACGGGGCGATCGCAACTATAGACGCATTAGGTGATATAACCGCCGCAGTAGGAGATAAAATAGATGTATTGATAGATGGTGGAATTCGTCGCGGTAACGATATCCTCAAAGCCCTAGCAATAGGCGCGAAAGCCATTTTAATTGGCCGTCCGCTCCTCTGGGGATTGGCAGTTGACGGGGAAAACGGCGCAAAACACGTCCTCGAAATGTTAGCAAACGAACTAGATAATGCAATGGCTCTCAGTGGCTGTGTTAAATTACAAGATATTAATACCGATTTGGTAAAACAAATTTAAATAACTCAGTTGCAAAAGGAAATATAAAAGATGTTTCTCGATGAATTAAAACCTCTTTTCTCCGAAGTCATCAAACAACCAATTGCTTTTATGGGTGGTTTTGTCTCAGGAGCATTACAATTAAAATTGCAAGAAGAACCTTTAGCTAGCTGGCTCGACAAACAAGGAATCGATCGCACCACAAACGACCAAAAAGATAGCGATCGCGGGCCTCAATCTATCGATATAGAGTAAAATATGCCCCAAAATTTAGCCTAACCTGAAGTTGGTCTAAAGTTAGAACGAATAAAGAAAATGCCTCCCTAAAATATAAAGTAGCAAAATGCTACAAAAAGAGTTTTTAGAATCTAGCCAAGTTTGCTGGAGCTAAAAATTTCCAACATTTATCAATAGGGAGGAGCGAAATAATGGCAAATCAAGAGCAGCCTTCTGCTTCCGAACACAGTCTCGATCGAGATTGCACCACTTTATCCCGTCACGTCCTACAACAATTTAAAACCTTTTCGCCAGAAGCTCAAGATCTCAGTGCGATTATGAATCGTATTGCTTTGGCAGGAAAATTAATTTCTCGTCGTCTCTCTCGCGCTGGCTTGATGGCAGGAACGTTAGGATTTACAGGAGAAGTTAACGTTCAAGGAGAATCCGTCAAAAAGATGGATGTCTACGCTAACGAAGTATTTATCTCCGTCTTCAAACAAAGCGGCTTGATCTGCCGTTTGGCTTCCGAAGAAATGGACAAACCATACTACATTCCCGAAAACTGTCCCATCGGTCGCTATACTTTACTATACGATCCCATCGACGGTTCTTCCAATGTAGATATCAATCTTAACGTCGGTTCGATCTTCTCGATCCGCCAGCAAAAAGGTGAAGATCTCGACGGAGAAGCAAAAGATCTCTTACAAGAAAACGGTCGCGAACAAGTAGCCGCAGGTTACATCTTATACGGCCCTTCAACAATGTTAGTTTACTCGATGGGTAACGGGGTTCACTCCTTTAATCTAGATCCGAGTTTGGGCGAATTTATCTTATCTCAAGAAAATATTCAAATTCCCGATCGCGGCCCGGTGTACAGTAACAACGAAGGTAATTTTTGGCAGTGGGAAGAATCGATCCGCGACTATACCCGTTACGTTCACCGTCACGAAGGCTATACAGCCAGATATAGCGGTGCTTTAGTCGGAGACATCCATCGCATCCTCATGCAGGGGGGAGTATTCCTCTATCCTGGTACTGTCAAAAAACCAGAAGGAAAACTGCGCTTGCTTTACGAAACCGCTCCTTTAGCATATCTAGTCGAACAAGCAGGAGGAACGGCAACCACAGGAGTCCAAGAGATTTTAGATGTAGTGCCAGACAAACTTCACGCTCGCACGCCAATAGTAATCGGTTCTACTGAAGAAGTCAAGCTAGTCAAGTCATTTATCGACGATCGCGCTAGAAGGGATGCCGAAAACCCGATCGCTGCTAGTAAAAGTTAGCTCAATAATGAATAAAACAAAACAAAAATAGAGAATCGATCTTTTTGAATTAAAACTTGTAATTACGGTACTTGAAAAAAAACTTATTCACAACATAAGGAGTCAAATCATGGTATCAGCAAATAATCCCATCCTCGAAATTGAAGATAAATACGGTCAAAGTATTTGGATGGATAATTTAAGCCGCGACTTAATCGAGTCAGGAGAATTAAAAGAATTAATTTCCAGTCGCGGAATCGAAGGAATAACTTCAAATCCAGCCATCTTTGAAAAAGCGATCGCCGGGAATAAAATCTACGATAAAGATATCGAAGCAGGGATAAAAGATAACAAATCCACCGAAAAAATTTACGAAAGTTTAGTTTTTGAAGATATTAAAAATGCTTGCGATATTTTCAAAGAAGTTTACGAGAAAACAAACGGTTTAGATGGATATGTAAGTATCGAAGTTCCGCCAACAATTGCCAAAGATACTAACAGCACAACTTCCGAAGCAAAACGCTATTACGAAGCGATCGGACGCGAAAACGTAATGATCAAAATTCCTGGAACTAGCGAAGGATTGCCCGCAGTAGAAGCAACAATCGCCGCAGGAATTAACGTAAACGTAACCCTACTATTTGCAGTAGAAAGTTATGTAGAAACTGCTTGGGCTTATATTAGAGGACTAGAAAAAAGAGCCGCAGAAGGCAAAGATGTGAGTAACATAGCTTCAGTCGCCAGTTTCTTCCTCAGCCGGATCGATGTCAAAATAGATAAAGAACTCGATGCCAAAATAGCAGCAACCGACAGCGAAGCAAGCAAAGAAAAACTAACCAAAATTAAAGGAAAAATCGCGATCGCCAACGCCAAAATAGCTTACCAAAAATACAAAGAAATCTACAGCAGCGATCGCTGGAAAGCATTAGCAGAAAAAGGCGCGAAAGTACAGCGTTTGCTCTGGGCCAGCACCAGCACCAAAAACCCAGAATACAGCGATGTCATGTATGTCGACGAACTAGTAGGGCCCGATACAGTTAATACTTTACCACCCAACACCATCGAAGCTTGTGCGGACCACTGCGATCCCGCCAGCAGAATAGAAAGCGATCTCGATGGAGCTTATCAAGTAATTGAAAGCCTCAAAGATCCAGACGTTAACATCGACCTCGATCGCGTCATGAGCGAACTCTTAGAAGAAGGGATCGATAAATTCATTAAACCCTTCGAGTCCTTGATGTCTTCTTTAGAAACCAAAGTAAAACAGTTGGCATCGGTATAACCCCCTCCCCAACCGAACTAGAACAGATCCGATCGCCCGATCGGATCTCGATCTAACTATAAATCAACCCTTTACCAACAACCAAAAACTAAACAAGTAAAGAATGGTACAGCTACAAGAAAATCCCCTACGCGTCGGGCTGAGACAACAAAGAACCCCAGAACCACTAATTTTGGTAATATTTGGTGCTTCAGGAGACTTAACTCAACGCAAATTAATCCCCGCAATATACAACCTCAAACAAGAAAGAAAACTTCCGGCAGAACTAACAATAGTCGGCGTAGCCCGTCGCGACTGGAGTCACGACTATTTTAGAGAAAAAATGCGCGAAGGAGTCGAAGAATTCTCTAATGGAGTCGAAAACGAAGAAGTTTGGGCCGACTTCGCCGAAGGCTTGTATTATTGTTCCGGCAATATGGACGACCCCGATAGCTATGAAAAACTAAAAAACTTCCTCGCAGAATTAGACGGAAAAAGAGGCACTCGAGGTAATAGAGTATTTTATTTCTCAGTTTCCCCGAAATTTTTTGCTGCGGGAATCAAACAACTGGGCAAAGCCAAAATGCTCAAAGATCCCATCAAACACCGTTTGGTAATCGAAAAACCTTTCGGTAAAGATCTCACTTCGGCTCGAGAACTCAATGCAGTAGTACAAAAAGTCTGTAAAGAAGAGCAAGTATATCGCATAGACCACTATTTAGGCAAAGAAACAGTTCAAAATTTATTAGTATTTCGCTTTGCTAACGCCATTTTCGAGCCGCTTTGGAACCGTCAATATGTCGATCACGTCCAAATTACCGTAGCAGAAAGCGTCGGTGTCGAAGATCGGGCCGGTTATTACGATACTTCGGGTGCTTTAAGAGACATGGTGCAAAACCATTTGATGCAACTATTTTGTCTCAGCGCGATGGAACCACCCAACTCCCTCGAAGCAGACAGCATCCGCACCGAAAAAGTAAAAGTCCTTCAAGCTACCAGCTTAGCGGATATAAATAATTTAGATAAATCCGCCATTAGAGGTCAATACTCCGCAGGTTGGATGAAAGGTAAGCCAGTAACCGGATATCGCGAAGAACCAGGAGTAGATCCCAACTCTACCACCCCTACTTACGTCGCCTTGAAATTGACGATCGATAACTGGCGTTGGAAGGGCGTACCTTTCTATTTACGTAGCGGCAAACGTTTGCCTAAAAAAGTCAGCGAAATTGCGATTCAATTTAAGGAAGTTCCTCTATTAATTTTCCCCTCCGCAGCACAACAAACCAGCCCCAACGTCCTCGCCCTCCGCATTCAGCCCAACGAAGGCATTTCCTTGCGTTTCGAAGCCAAAAGACCCGGCGCGCAACTGCGAACCCGTACCGTCAACATGGATTTCAGTTACGGTTCTTCCTTTGGCGAAGCTGCTGCCGATGCCTATACCAGACTTTTACTAGACTGTATGTTAGGCGACCAAACTCTATTTACCCGCGCCGATGAAGTAGAAGAAGCTTGGCGAGTAGTAACCCCTGCTTTAGCCGCTTGGGACGCACCATCAGATCCCGCATCAGTACCTCAATACGAAGCAGGAACTTGGGAACCGACGGAAGCAGAATTTTTACTCAATCGCGACGGTCGTCGTTGGCGCAGACTTTAATTAGAGACTTTAGAATTTCAACAGAAAACAAATGACTACTACTACATCTCCTCCAATAGTTTCTATACAAGCACCTAAAGATGTCTCGATCGAACAAATTGAGGCAGAATTACGTCAAATTTGGGAAAGTTACAACCAAGAAGACGGACAAGCGGCAACCAGAGCCGCAACTTTCAGCTTGATAGTATTCGAACCCGATCCAGTTCAACAACTACTAACTGCTTTAGGCTTTTATAGCGGCCCGGTAGATGGAATTTCTGGCCCTCGAACTGCTGCTGCGGTTGAAGAAGCTCAAAAGGCTTACGACCTCGAAGTTACCGGAAAAATCACCCCGGAGTTAAAAGAGAAATTAGAAGCAGAATTTACTAAAGCCAAAGCAGAAGGTAAACTATCCTCTGAAGCAGCTTACGCCCCCGACGCTCGAGCTGCCGGACTGGCCGACGCGATCGCAGCTATTTCTCCCTGTCGCATTATTACCCTCTGCGTGACTTCTGGAGAAGATGAAGGGGTAGAAGCTCAAGTATCTGCTTACTGTCCGATCCAAAAACAAAAACAAAGTAATTTAGTTTGCTGCGAGTATATTACTCTGCGAGGAACGGCCCCAGCATTAGAAAGAGTTGGCGGGATCATATCGGCTTTGACTATCGGCGATCTACCTAAATTTTTATGGTGGAAAGCAACCCCAGAACCAGATTATGGTTTGTTCAAACGATTGGCTAAAGATTGCGATCGCGTTATCGTCGACTCGAGTAATTTTAACGCTCCAGAAACCGATTTACTCCAAATCGGCCAATTATTAGAAAGCAGCGTATCGATGGCGGATCTCAACTGGGGTAGGTTGGCAGCTTGGCAAGAATTGACAGCCGAAGCTTTCGATCCCCCCGAACGTCGCAGTGCCATTTTAGAAGTCGATCGCGTTACTATCGATTATGAAAAAGGCAATATCTCTCAAGCAATCATATATTTGGGTTGGTTGGCCAGTCGCTTGCAATGGAGTCCCGTTTCTTTCGAACGTCAAGAAGAAGATGGCGGCGGTTACGATATTGCTAAAGTAAAATTTACTACAGCAGACGAGCGCGGAGAAATAGAAGCAGAATTAGCTGGAGTACCAGTTGCCGATGCTGGCGATATTCTCGGCGATTTGACTAGTTTGCGCCTTTCTTCGACTAATCTCGATGCTGATTGTTGTACGGTTCTCTGTTCGGAAACTACTGGCTGTATGCGGATGGAAGCTGGTGGTGGCGCGCAATCTTGTCGCATCCAACAAGTAACCCCTCTCTTCGACCAAAGAACCGATCGACTTCTCGGTGAAGAGTTGCAGCGTTGGAGTTCGGACGCACTTTACGAAGAAAGTATGGGTTTAGCGGCCCAAATTCTTGATTTAGCTAAAAACTAATTGAATTAATTTAATTTGTGCCCGAGTTTTCAGCTCGGGATTTTTTTTATTTAAATTATTAAAATAACTTAAAAAAACTACTTGCTAGATCGAATAATTACGGAGGAAGATAATAAAAGATCCTAAAAAAAAGGAGATAACGTGAGTAAATCGATCGTTGCACTAGTGGACGAACTGCCCCAAGATAACATAACGATTAAAGTTCTTAACGCTATAGATAAAGTAGTTCCTGGTAAATGGGAAAATTTAGTAGGTTTTAACAATACAATTAGCGTTCTCACCGAAGAAACAGACCCAGAAACAATCGAAAAAATACGCGATCGCGCTGTAGAATTATACGAAGATAAAAAAAATGGCTACCAAACTGCTATTTGGTTGTACCAAACGGTAGAAAAAACCGATGCAACTATAGCCGCAGCAGCGATCGCCGATAAAGTAGGAGATACTTTTAGTTTCATTCCTTTTTTAAAACAACTTACTCCTAAAGCCGATACCCTCCAAGGTATCGATCTAAAATTAAAATTAGCTGTAGAAGCGATCGCCTATTGCAAACTTAATGGCATTACTCTCAACCCCGCAGCATTTGCCGCTTCGGTTAAAGAAAATTACCAAAAAGAGGCTTTATTGCGGATGGGAACTTTGGTATGTCTCGATGGTATAATTCCTCTCGGTGCGGACTTCTTGAAAAAAATACCCACGGAAGTAAGCGAGGGAGAACACAATGCACTAGAACAAAATAGTGCTTTTAAGTCGATAATTCAAGGTATTCCCGGTGCTTCTGAAGGCTTTATCAGCGAAACTTTTGGGGCTATGACTGGCTGGATGGATAATTTAACTGCTTCTGTTGGTTTAACCCGCGAAACTCTTTTTAATCGTCTCAGTCCTTTTATTGAAATTGCTGACGATAAATTAGATTACGTTGCCGCATTTTTAGATGCTTCTACTAATTATTTCGAGCATACTGGAATTCAAACTGTTGCTCGAAAACTGATCGATCGCGCTTATAGTGAAGTTCAATAATACGATCGATCTAATTAAATTTTTTTTCAAGGAGTCGATTGCGATCGAACTCCTTTATTTTATTTTTAAATGCTATTAACGCGATCGTATTTTTCTGCAATTAAAGCAGAAGCACTTTTTTGATTGAGAGGTCGAGAGAATAGATATCCTTGTACGTATTGACATTTTAATTCTTTGAGTTTGTCTAATTCTTCGTTGGTTTCTATTTCTGCAGCGATCGGCTCTATTCCTAATTCTAAACTTAGATTGACAATTGCTTGCATAACTTTCAATCTCTTGCGATCGATATTGATATTTTTAAAGAAAGATCGATCTATTTTTAAGCGATTGATTGGCAAATTAGAGACGTAACTCAAACAAGAATCTTCGTGACTAAAATTATCGATCGCAATTTTAATATCGAGGGATTTTAGTTGTTGAAGAATTGATTTGGCTTTTTCCCGATCTTCTCTAATTACTTTTTCAGTTATTTCTAGTTGCAAACAAGAATTTTTAAAGCCCGTTTTTTGCAGCAATTTATGGATTTTTGCGATAAAATCTTTTTCAAAAAATTGGATTGAAGAGACATTAATACTGATAAAGGTTTCTGCTGGCAAACTATATTCTTTTTTCCAGCGAGCCATTCGAGCGCAAGCATTTTCCATAATCAACCAATTAATTGATAATAACGTTCCGGTTTGTTTTGCAACTGGCATAAAATCTGCTGGAGAAATTAAACCTTTTTCTGGATGTTGCCAGCGCATTAAAGCTTCAAAACCAGCAATTTTATTACCGGATAAACGCACGATCGGTTGATAGAAAATTTTAAATTCTTTATTGGCGATCGCTGCGGGTAAATCTCGTTCTAATTCTCTCTGTTTCGATACTTTTATTTGCATCGCTGGTTGATAGATATTATATCCTGTTTTCTGACCCGATAATTTCAAATCGTATAAAGCGGTATCTAAATCTTGAATTAAATCTGCCGAGCGAGAATAATATTTGTTAGCAATAACTATAGCGATCGTTGGAAAAATAGATATTTGTCTTTCGTTAATTTTTACTGTTGTTGTCAAACGATCGATTATTTGTTCGGCTATTTTATTAGCATTGCTGGCAGATTTTAAATCTTCTAAAATTATTGCAAATCGATCTCCTCTCAATCTTGCAATCGTAGTATTAGGTAAGAATTTTTTCAATCGATTACCAATCTTAATTAACAAACTATCTCCATCAAGATAGCCCAGAGTACCGTTAATTTCGAGAAGAGAATTTAAATCGATATACATAGCTGCAAATAAAGAATTATTTGGCTTTTTGGCGGATGTAATTAATTCTTTGATTCGTTTGAGGAAAAAAGTTTGATTTGGCAATCCAGTTAAGGAATCGTGTAAAGTTTCGTGGTGAAATTTCTCTTCAAAAATTTTGCGATCGGTAATATCAGTAATAGCCCCAATTAAACGTTCTACTTTTTTAGCACGCTCGTCTATAATACTATTAGCCCGACAAGTAATCCAGCGATAGCTTCCATTTTTATGTCGCATCCGATAGGTTATTTCAAATTGAGAATTATTACTATTTTTTAGATAGTTAGCAATTTTCAATTTAAAAGTTTCTCTGTTTTCAGGGTGCAATAATTCAAACCATAAATCGAGTTTATTCTCAATTTCTGTTTCAGAGTAGCCTAAAATCGATTTCCAACGGGCTGAAAAATAAATTTGACCGGTTTTAATATTCCAATCCCACAAACCATCATTAATAGTACCAGCAGCTAAAGTATATCTTCGTTCGCTTTGTTTCAAGATTTTTTCTGCTTTTTTTTGTTCGGCAATATTTTTTGCCAAACAAACTAAACTGTCCAGATTACCATGGCGATCGACTATTTTATTAATAGATAAAGAAACATCAATTCTGCTTTTATCTTTAGCTTGATAAACTGCTTCACAATGAAAAGGAAAGCGATCTGATTCTATTAAATAATCGAGATTCAACCCGACATCACCAGTAATTATTTTTTCAATTTTTTTCCCGATTAATTCTGATTTTGAGTAATTTAAAAGCTGGATCGCAGCTCGATTTATTTTAGAGATTTTCAGCTCTTTATCAATAACGATCGTACTATCAGCGATCGAGTCAATCGTATTATCTAAATAATAATTAGATACTGTTGTTTGCTTTAAACTTTCTGTCATTTGATTAAAAGTTTTAGCTAAAACACCTAATTCATCTTCTGAGTTGGTAGGGACTATCTTTGTATCTAATTCTCCGTTTCCTATTGCTATAGCAGCTTTTTTTAATTGTTTTAGAGGTGGGTATGTAGAACGATAAATATAACCGTACAATCCAACCAAGAAAAGGGAACTTAAGATATTGGTGATTAGAATATTCTGACGAGATTCTTCGAGCGTTTTCTCGATTGTTTTTTCTGAATCATTAATTTTTGCTTTTGCCGATTCTTGATAATCTCCGATTAAGGGATTAATATTTTTTCTGAAGGATTTGGTTAATTCAGTTTCAAAGAAAGTTTCTGCTTTGACAATTTCATTTTGTTCGAGCGAATCTAGAAAAATTTGGATATTATTTTTATAATTAATAAATTCATCATTTAAAAGTTCAATTGTTTTTAAATCTGCTAATTCTCTTTCTTCTCGTTCTTGTTTATTTTGAATATTTCCGGCTTTAATTACTGCTATTCTTTCTTTACTAGCTTGGCGAGCTTTTTCTATATTTTTAGCAAAACTATTTAATTGATTTTCAATCTTTTCTCGATCTTTTGAAATTTGGTTTTTAGATATTTTTCCTTCTTGATATTTAATTAATATCTCTTGAGAATAATCTCGAACTAGTTGTAAAGAAATAGATAAATTTGTAGCTATTTCTGCTTCTTCCCGAATAGAACCAACTATTTGATTAGTCCAATATTCAATTTGTAAATTTCTTTTAAAATTAGATGTCCCTAAACTCCCTAATAACAAACAAGTTCCTAGAAATCCTAAAGCGAATTTATGATATATTTTCATAATTGATGAAATAATTTTAAATAGATATTAAATATATAATAAAAAATTAGCTAAATCTTAAGAATCCGACAAAATGCTTAAAATAGATCCGTAAAGCGACTCGAAATCGGTCTAAAAATATAATTTAATTATTAATTTTTAAGTTCTAAAACTATTTAGCTGCTGTGGGTAGTCCAGATCGATCGGAGATTTGCGATCGATTCGCTTTAATTGAAATATATTTCAAAATGAATCCCAGATTAAACAGAAACGGTATGATTTTCTAATCCGTGTAATTGCTAAATTCAGTTACCAATGACCGCGCAAATATTGCTTTGCAACATTTGCTAGT
>CAYWIH010000017.1:0-51676 GCA_964458305.1 uncultured bacterium
AGTTATTTTCTCTTTTGATAATGAATCTTGTTTTTGTAAAGTTGTTTCTTGTTTTACTAAATTTTGAGATGGTAATTTTGCTTGTAATGGTACTTCTAGATTAGTTAATTTATTGCTTAATAATGGCGGATTTTCTGGAGCGCGATCGCTATCTTTATCTTGAGGATTGTTATGTTCTAATTTTGCTTGTAATTTTACTTCTGGAGAAATTTCTAAACTTTTGTTTTTATTTTGTTGTGAAGGTAAAGACTGAGATGGATTATTTTTAATTTGATTGTTTTGTTTTGCGGAAGATTCTTGTTTTAAATTAGTAATTTCAGAATTAATACTGCGATCGATGTGGCTGCTTTTACTTTCTTGGCTTTTACTTTGAATTATATTCGGTTTCGACGGCGATATTGAGGTTTGAGGGGTATTTTGAGAGCGATCGCTAAACTTAGAATCTAAATCTTCTAGTTTTGGTCTATTTTGGTCTTCTACTTGTTGGCTTGAAACAGTGTAGTTTAAATCGCTTTTTTCCAAAAGTAAATTAGTTTCGTTAGCTTGAGATCGTTCGGAGATTTTATCTCGATCCAGAGTAGATCGAGGGTTACTTTTATAAAATTTTGTTTGTATTTTTTTACCTATTACTTTGGAGCTATTTGTAAATAAATCATCTAAAGGATTTAAGTTTTTTCTAAAAAAAGAGGGATTTTCAAAAGCTTTATTTTGTATGATATACCCTGGTATTCCTTCTGGAAAAAAATTTTCTGGTTCGATTGATGTCAGTTTGTTTGCACCTAAAGGACTTAAAAATTTAGGTAAAATCTGTAATTTTCTCTTGCTAGGATTATTTTCTGTATCTTGAAATTTACTCTCCATAATCTGATGCCAAACTAATAATTATTTAAAGTTTAATTGCTACTAAAAAATCCCGTACCATCGCGCTCTTGACCCTTGATTTTACTACTATTAGCCTTTTTAACTTTTAAGCCTTCGTAAGCTAAAGTTAATTCTTCAATAGCTGCTGTGTTTGAATTAGCTTGTAGCGTGGGTGCTTTCCAACCTACTGCAATAGCACCGATCAAAGTCCAAGTCTGCATTGTTTCTCCTGCTTGGTTAAAGACTAAGATATTAACGTTAAGGCGTTTTTTGGTAGTTTTGTCTAAAACTCCACACATCCATTCCCAAAAAACGAGATCCTTAGTAACGCCTCTTTTAAGAGTTACATCATTAAATTTTGCTTGTTTGAGAAAAACTCTTTGTTGGTTGTTAACTCCGCCTTCGTGATAAACTTCTTTGTCAATTTGTACGCCTATCCCAGAACAATCGGTAAAACAAGCTTTAATATCGCTGTCAATTTCGACGTAAAAGCGGTTAGCTATGACATAGTCTAATTCTATAGTTTCCTGACCGTTTTGTGACATTTTTTAATACCATCCCCGGTAGTTATTGAGTCTCTCTTGTTTGCTAATAATATCTTCTTGCATTAGTTGGTAGATTCGATCGCACAGTTTTCTCGACAGTAAAGGATCTCTTAATATTTTAGAAGCTAATTCTTTCATTCTACGGCGATCGTCAGGATAATTTTGCTGAAGTATTCCAGGAGCAAGGTAACTAGAACAAGCTGAAAAGTTATTTCCTAAAAGCCATGAAGGATGCTGGCGCGGATTTTCTGACATATTAGATGCGACATTTTACTTGAGATTAATTCTTGCTTTAATCGTATCTGGGATTCGATTTGCTATCTATTAACCAAAAGTCTAATATAGTTCAAAGTTTTGATTGGAAAAAATAAGTTTTAATAATTTATCTTGTGTTTAATTGAACTGTAAAAATAACTTTGTGTTCGCTGCCTAATTCGAGGCGATCGCCATTGTTTAATCGATAAGGTTGAAATGGTCGTAAGAATTTGCCGTTTAAAATACTGCCGTTAGTGCTTCTTTCGTCAATGTACATATAACTGTCAGCTTGAGAGTCCCAAACAATATGAGCGTGAGGACGAGAAACCCTCTCTGAGTAAGGAATATCGGTTACGTCTATTTCTGGTTGAGAAACTTTCTTGCCACCTCGACGACCAATGTAAAATTTTCGATCGGGAGTTTTTTCGTATATGGGAAACTCTGTGTTGGATGAATCGTGGACTAAGCAAAAAAAGGCTCGATTGATTGGAGATCCTGGTTCTATGTGGGTGCGATCGTCTCGAAAGCGATCGTCGTAGTTAGGGGAGGGTATTTCTGGGGTGTTGAAGGAGGGAAAAGAAGGGGCTGTAGGTTCTAAGTTGGGTTGAGATCGATCCGGAAGGGGAGGGTTAATGATTCCTAAAGGTTCGCCGCAAAAAGCACAACAATTTCCTTCTGGTACTGGTTTTTGAAAGTAATCACAGTGAGGATTTTGACATTTAACAGTAGCCATTTTTTTCCGATCGATTAATTATCTTTGTATTGACTGCAATCAGCTTTAGTTACTACTTTTGCAGGAACCAAAAATACTTCTTTGAGAAGGCATTGTCCTTCTTCGGTGCTTAACATTTCTGCAAATTTCGGGCCGATTTGATATTTTGGTTTTTTTCCATCTTTACCTTGATATAGTATGCTGATATCAAAAGTCAAGGGATATTTTTTTTCGTGAAAAACTTGCAGATCTACTCGATATCCTCCTTTGGCACACAAATCGGCAGTTTTGGGAGTTATCGGTTTGTCAGTTTTATTTTCGATTATTGTTTGTATGGTTCGATCGTCTTTTTCAATGGCTAAAGGATAAACACCACATTGCTCGAATGATTGACTTAAAAAACCCAGCCCGATGCCACCAATTTTGGAGTCGCTCTCAAAGTTTTGCTTGAGCTGACGAACCATCTCAAAAGTCGTTAATTTTGTAATTTTCCCTTCTTGTAGTAAACGTTGAAAATCATCAATAGCATTATTTTTTTTGAGTATTTTTTCCTCGAACAGTCTAATAGCTTCATCGTTATCTGGAATGAAAAGTTTAACTTCTCGATTTGGCCCCTGTAAATATTCCCAATTTGTAATTTCACCAGTATAGAGCTTTCGCAATTGTTCTATAGTAATTTTGCCGTTAAGAGGGGTTGCCAAGCTATCGGGTCTTTTTTGGGAGGTATAGGGAACGATAACTACAAGACTGTCATAAGCGATCTTATTAAAGTTCAATTTGCCCTGTGCTTCGTCGATCTCATCGAAAGAACTAACTATGGCAAATTGGGTATCTTCGGGATTTTGAATTTTCTCGATCGCTTCTTTTTTGTTTGCTGAGGGATCGTGTTGAAACTTTATTTCTTTGAGATCGCGACTTTCTATTTCTTCGACTAAATTGCTTTGTCCTGCTTGTAAGAGTTTTCTTAAAAAGGCGTAATTACTTACTCCTGATTCTACTGTTGTAAATGTAAAATCACCTTGGTCTAGATCTTTGATATCTTTAGTATCTTTAATATTTTTGACCTCTATAAAATTTTCATTAGAAACTTCGGGGGATGGATTAGAGCCACGAAATAAACTATACAATAGCGATCCTAAACCTAAAAAGA
Source organism: uncultured bacterium (assembly GCA_964458305.1). Lineage (GTDB taxonomy): Bacteria > Cyanobacteriota > Cyanobacteriia > Cyanobacteriales > JASJDA01 > JASJDA01. Next base: position 3,524 of record CAYWIH010000017.1, read on the forward strand.
TGGCCAAACAGACTAGCAAAATTAAAGGAGTCCTAAGTTTTTTCTTACTTTCTTTTGGTAGCTCGTCGCTTTCTTCTGTCAAATCATTTGTAGGTGCTTTATGTTTTACTGACAGATTTCGCAATGCAACTCTAGCTGTGGAGGCATTTTCAAAGGGGGTATCGATCGCCAGCAATCTGAGAATAAAATGTTTTAAATTTCGATCGACAGAGGGCCAATCATATTCTTGAGGATAAAGTTTGCGATCGCGCGATGGCTCTGGGGTTTGACCAGTTAATGCGTAAAAACCGACTGCTCCTAAATCTTGTAAATCTTTTGCAATTGTTTTGCTAGTAGTTTGCAATTTAGCCGGTTCGAATAGTTCTTCTATTGAAGAGAAATCGCACAGATAGGCAAAAAAACCAGTTTCTTTAAGATCGATTAAGATACTGTTTAAACTAATATTGCCATGGATCGAGCCTGTTTGTAGTTGACCGGTACTGTATTTAAATTTTGCTCCGTGCAAGTATTCTAAACTTTGTAAATTTTGTTCTAACAGAGCGATCGCTTGTTCGTCTCTCATCGCTCCTCGTTCTGCTAAATAATTACTTAGTGTGGGTAAACTAGCTAAGTTACCTCTAAAAATTAGATAGCAGCGTTTTTTTTGTCGATCTACTATTCCTTCTGTGGGAAAGAGCAAACGAAAATCTGAGATTTTTCCATCGGCCGATCGGATATTGGCTAATCGCAAGAATGCTTCTTGTCGCTGTCTGACTACTTCGGGATCGCTAAAAGAAAGATTGGGTAAGAGGTATTCTTTGATCTCGACGGGTCGATCGTCGTTTTCTTGAATTGCAGTGTATAATCTCCCCAGCCCTCGTTTGCCTAATATTCTTTTTATTTGATAAGTTCCTCGATTGCCTCTAATTTGTTGTTTTTCTAGTAAGGGTACGGGAAAGCCACACTGAGAACAAAATTGAGCTTTTAAGGCTTTTTCTAAAGTTTGTTGTAGTTTGTAACATACTAAAGGGTTATTAGATATGCAACGATATTCTTGATAGGGCGATACTGTGGCTGCGGTATTTCTGTGATTTAGTTGAGTGGGAGTAAAAGGTGTGGTGGCTGGTTGTTGTGCTGTCGAACTTCGATCGACTGTATAAGAAGAATTTTGCTGAGATTGCAAATTCAATGAATCACCAATTTCGATGTTTTGTGCTCTTCTAATTCCTTGACGCTCGAGTTCTAAGGCGATCGATCTTCTTCCTTGTTCTGTAAAAGGGTTGTAGCGAAAAATATAAACAATTCTTCTGATTCGATCGTAAATTTTATAGTAAAGTTCTCCCAGCTTCATCTTAAATTATTGCCTCAATATCAATTTGCTTTGCAATCTTCTGGTTATAGATCGCCAGCTTAACTGTTTTAGTATAGTTAGGATTATTCAATTAAATTATCTATCTAAGTCTGTTATTAAAGTATTTATTTTATTTTCTTACAAGATAATAATATTATTATTAGACTTTAGTCGAAAAAATAAGGATCGATTGCTTTACCGGATAAAAAAATATTTATTAAGATAAAATTCTTGACTCAACTCGATTGAGTTGTGACTAATCCTCTGAGGTTCGATCGCGATAAACTGTCAGCGGACTTGTCACTAAATAAATTTTTTTACGGGCAAATCTTTGTTTAACTCTTCCTAGTTCTCCGTTTGCTTGTTTTGCGTTTTGAAGATTTCTCTTCGCTAGAAAGTGTTTCCGATCGATCGGAGCTATTTTCAGGATCGCTCGGACTTAGTTCGGTTGTATTGGAGCTATATTCAGGATCGCTTGTACTTAGTTCGTCGGCTGTATTGGAGCTATTTTCAGGATCGCTCGGACTTAGTTCGTCGGCTGTATTGGAGCTATTTTCAGCAGTGGTTTCAGTTGTGTCATCCGATGGTGAGGGTGTATCCTCCGAGAAGCGATCGATCTTGTTGGGGAGTGAGTCTGAAGTATTGAGATCCTCATTGCGATCGAGATTAGATATTTCGAAGATAGTTTGAGAGAGGTTGGCTCGATCTAATAAAGCATTTGTTAAATTAGCATTTTCTAAATTTGCCCCTGTCAGATTGGCTTGGCACAAGTTAGCAAACTCTAAGTTAGCGTTTTGTAGGTTGGCATTTTGTAGGTTGGCATTTTGCAAGTTAGCCCCGCATAAAACTGCTGCATTTAAGTTACAATTTTGTAGATTAGTGCTTCTGAGATCGGCATCTTCGAGATTGGCTCGATCGAAGTTAACTTTTTCTAGGTTAGCTTCTTGAATATCTGCTTCTTTCATACGAGCTAATGCTAAGTTAGCTTCTTGAAGGTTCACCGATCGCAAGTCTGCATATTCTAGGTTAACTTCGCTAAAGTCTCTTTTACCTGAAATATATTGTTGAATAAGTTCTCGAACATCCATATAAATTACCTCCATATCGATCGAGTATTGTTTTTAAATTTTTGATTTAATTTCAAACCAAGTCAAACTAAATAGTAATTTGGAGAAAAATTGTGACCTGTTGCCGACCCAATCCAAGCTGTCTGAATTTTTGTCGTTTGAACGGAGAATTAATTTCCGGCCAAGGTGTGATTCGCAATTCCCAGAATGGTTGGGAATATGAAGTTTTAAGAGTACTAGCCCGAGGTGGAATGAGTATGACTTACCTGGTTTATAACTATCAAAATAATAAGCTAGCCGTACTCAAAGAAATTGATGCCGAACTGGCATTGAAGGCCAAAGCCAGAGAAATGTTCCGACGCGAAGCTAGAATTTTACAGTCTCTTCAGCATCGAGGAATACCTGAGTATTACGACTTTTTTGATACTCAAGAGCGGTATTCTTTGGTGATGGAAATGGTTCATGGTAAGAATTTAGACCAAATAACCGCCGCAGGAGCTAGCCAAGCTCTTGAATGGCTATTACAAACTTCTGATATTTTAGATTATTTACACCAACGCAATCCTCCATTAATTCATCGAGATATTAAACCAGCAAATTTGATCCTTCGCTACAGTAACAGTAAAATTACTTTAATTGATTTTGGTGCTGTTAAAGAAGCTACTGCTCCACCAGGTACGAGAATCGTTACTCCCGGATACGGCTCGCCAGAACAACAAAAAGGATCTCCTTGCGTTCAATCGGATATCTATGCTTTAGGAACTACTTTAATCTATTTATTAACTCAACAGTCGCCAATTAAATTTTATATTCCTACTCAATTTAAATTTGCTGGTTTGGAGGCTGCTGGAGTTCCTTCTGCTGTAATCCCCGCGATCGAAAGTTTAACTGCATTTTTGCCTGAAGATCGACCTCAAACTGCTGCTGAAGCTAGTAATTTACTCAAGAATACTTTAAAGTTATTGAAATAAAAATAGAAATGCTATTAGCTTCGCTGCTATTTTTTTGTTAGTAAAGCTTGATATTATATTTTAATGTTGTAATAATAGCTTGAGAACGATTTGTTACTTCTAATTTATTAAATATAGATGTTAGGTGTGCTTTTACTGTAGCTACGGTAATGCATAATTTTTGGGCTATTTTTTTATTGCTCGCACCTTCGATTAAATATCTGAGGACTTCTTTTTCTCTGAGGGTGAAGTGTAAAGATTTATTTACTTTAGTCGGTTGCCAATTGCTTTTACTTTCATAATTAGAGTAGATATTATTAAAATATGTAAAGAAAGATCCGGCTACTTCGGGAGGAAAATAAACCCCTAAATTCAATACTGTCGTAATCCCATCGTAGAGTTGATTGGCTGCATTTTGCTTGTATATATAACCAGAAGCTCCCGACTTCATTACCTGAAAGATAAAGTCTCCTTCTTGGCGTTTTGATAAAACAATAATTTTGCTAAAGTTTTTCGCATTTTTGACCAGATCTAATCCAGGATCGTCTTTTTTTTGTTTCAATTCTAAGCCTAATAAAACTAATTTGGGTTTATATTGTTCTAACAAACTTAATCCTCTACTAAAAGATCCTGTTTCTCCGATCGATTGGATGTTAAAAATTCCAGTTCGACCGTACATTTTTAGTAAAATTTTAATATTATTCAGGAATTCTATTTCGCGATCTATGACTAAAATAGGTATATTTTGAATTTTAGGCACAATTTTTACCCCCAATTTTTAATAGACTTAGATTGATTTGTAATTATTAGATCTAAGGATTTATTCTAATTGGGTCGTTAAATTTTATGCAGAAAACTAATTCTAGTAACAATAATTTACAAACTTCGCTAACAGATAGTTCGATCGTTTTTGGCTAATTGTTGCAAGTATTTCTAGATAGCGAGCCTTATCTACTAATTTTTATAATAGTTGTACTGCTTTTTGTAAGTCTTGTTCGCCTTTTTCTTCCTCTCCTAAACTCATCCAAACTTGCGCTCTATTTTTGTAAGCTTTAGCGTAGTTAGGGTTCAGATCGATCGCTTTATTATAATCATCGAGAGCTAAATCGAATTGATTCAAATCTTTGTAAACGTTCCCGCGATTGTTGTAAGCTTTAGTATAATTGGGATTAATTGCTATCGCTTTATTGTAGTCGGCTAATGCTAAATCCCATTGTTGTAACTTGCGATAAACGATACCGCGATTGCTGTAAGCTATACTATAATTTGGTTTAATTTCGATCGCGCGCTCGAAGTTTGCTAATGCTAAATCGAATTGGTTGAGATCTTTATAAACGTTGCCGCGATTGTTATAAACTTTGGCATAATTGGGATTAAGTTCGATCGCTTTATTGTAATCTTTAAGGGCTAAATCCCATTGTTTTAGTTTGCGATAAATAATGCCGCGATTGTTATAGCTAGGTGCGTAATTGGGATTAGTTTCGATCGCTTTAGTATATTCGGCAATTGCTAAATCCCATTGTTTTAAATCGTAGTATAAATTACCGCGATCGTAGTAAGTTTTGGCATCGCTAAGATTAGTTTGTTCTGGAAGCTTTACACCTTTTAAATCGACAGAAATCTTTTCTGCTGAAATTGTTGGAGTCGATCCTACTAATTCAGAAAATTCAAAAGTTCCGATTGTTTTTGCTCCCATTACTGCTAAAACCATTCCAGCCAGGGTAATTCCAGATTTTAAATAATTTATTTTCATCGAATATTTTTTATTTTGAGTAGTGCTGAATATTTTACTATTACGATCGATCCGATCGGCTGATTCTAATTTTGTTTTTAAGATTTCTAAATCTATTCGATCGCTATCGGATCTAATTATTTCAGGTAATTCAGAGTAGGTAATTGTTTGATTACAAGAATTTTCCCACCATTTTTTTATGTCAGAAGGACGCTCTTTTTCTGATAATTTTAAAGCCGATTCTACCAAATCGCGCCAAGGTTGTTGCAAATCTTGTGCTTGCCAAGTATCTTTTACCAATCGATCGACTGAATTAGGGGGTTTTGTTCCCGTTAACATTTCGTAGATCGTCGCTCCTAATTCAAATATATCGCTAAAAGGCCCGATTTGTCCTCCCGATATTAATTCTGGGGGAGCGTAGGCTAAAGTACAAGAGCGAGTGGTTTCTTTATTAGCTAATCCTTGTTTCGACGCGCCAAAATCTACTAAAACTAATTTATTATCTTTGGTAATTAAAATGTTATCTGGTTTGATATCTAAATGATAAATTGAAGCTTGATGGATCGTATCTATTGCATCTACTAATACTGCTACAATTTCTTTTACTCGAGCTGGGGGCAACCGATGATTGCGTCGCGATTTGATTGCCGAGGATAGAGTATTGCCAGAAATTAAATTCATTACGATATAAGCGGTATTATTTTCTGTAAAATAATCTCTGACTTTTACTATATTCGGATGTTCGATCTTGTTTAAAATTTTCGCTTCTCTTAAAAAGCGATCGAGTCGTTTTTGAAATTTTGCTTGTTTGTCTTTCGGTACGATTAATTCAGTCTTATCTAGATCGCGATGGACGATTTCTTTCGGGTAAAATTCTTTAATTGCTACTGGCAAATTCAGTTCTGTATGAATTGCTTTATAAGTTACTCCAAATCCTCCCCTACCGATAGGATATTCTATGCTATATTTACCACGATCTAACAATTCACCGCTCTGTAGTAAATCCCTGGTTAACGACGGCAGATAGGCGTTACATCTCGGGCATATTTGGGTATTTAAATCCAGTCCATCCTTACCACAGCTCAAACAGTACATAAAATTAATTTGAATGGTAGTAATATTAATATCCGATCGAGCCAAAACCAATATAAATAAGATCGAGATTCGCAATCTCAATACTTATTTACGGCAGTTTGAAAACGATTTGATGTAAATATTATTAATTTTACATAACAATTTAGCAAAAAGATAGTTTTTGTTACATTAAACCATCGCTCCAGTCAAACTAAAAGGACGGACTTCGGTTATTTTCACCCGCACTGTTTTTGCTTTTAATCGATCGATATCGCCTTGGAAAAATGTGAGATGATTGCCCCTAGTTCTGCCCATAACTTGGGTAGTATTTTTAGGATTGAGATCTTCGACTAAAATTTCTTGAATTGTATTTAAAAAACGCTGCGATCGCTCTGCTGCTTTTTGGGCGACGAGATGGTTCAATCGAGCCAGACGATCGCTTTTTACTGATTCTTCGATTTGATTGTCCCATAATGCGGCTGGAGTGCCAGGACGAGGGGAATAAGCGGCGGTATTGACGCGATCGAAACCGATATCTTCGACTAACTTTAAAGTAGCTTCAAACTGCGCTTCTGTCTCGCCAGGAAAACCGACGATCGCATCGGCACTAATAGAAGCATCGGGCATATATTCTCTAATTTTGGCGACGATCTGCCGATATTTTTGATGGGTGTATCCCCTAGACATGGCTTTGAGGATCTCGTTATCTCCTGACTGGAAAGGAATGTGAAAATGTTCGCAAACTGTGGGTAACTCGTAACAAGCCTTTATCAATCTTTCGGTAAAATAACGGGGGTGAGAAGTAGCGAAACGAATTCTTTCTATTCCGGGAATATCGCTGACATAATGGAGTAAATCTGTAAAAGTATGTAGGTGTCTTCCTGTGGGAGTACTTCCGGGCAGATCGCGTCCGTATGCGTCGATATTTTGACCTAGTAGGGTAACTTCTTTATAACCTTGCTTGCCTAATTCGGTCATTTCTGCTTTAATTGCTTCTGGAGTGCGAGACTGTTCTACACCGCGAACGTTAGGAACGACACAATAAGTACAGCGTTCGTTACAACCGTAAATTACATTGACCCAAGCTGCGATCGAACTGTCGCGACGGGGTTTAGTGATATCTTCTTCAATATATACCGAGTCGGTGGCGACTACTTGAGAGCCGTTAAATACTTGTTCTAAGAGATCTCCCAAACGATTGGCGTGTTGCGGCCCCATTATCAAGTCTAATTCGGGCACGCGTCTTAACAATTTTTCCCCTTCTTGCTGGGCGACACAACCGGCGACAATTAAGGTTAAATCTGGTTGAGATTGTTTGCGTTTTGCTTGTTTGCCGATATAAGAATATACTTTTTGTTCGGCATTATCTCTGATGGTACAAGTATTGTATAAGATCAGATCTGCTGAGAAAGGATCTTCCGATCGCTTCATCCCCATATCTTCTAAAATGCCGGCCATCCGTTCGGAGTCGGCTTTATTCATTTGACAGCCAAAGGTGGTAATGTGATATTGGCGCGCAGCAGTCATAATCGGTATTTATATCTATATTTAAAATATGTCTAGTCTTTGATTATAGTTTTTTTTGCAGTGAATTTGCAGCAACAATGGCGATCGACTGTAAATAATTTCTTTCAAAAATACTGCGATCGCCTCAAACAAATCTCAAACTCCGACGACGATCGACCAGATCGCAAATGTAAACATTAAAATCGCTAAATCTTGAGGAAAGAGCAATTTAAAGGGTTGACGGGCGATTTTGCGAGTTAGAAAAATGGCTAAAATTGCCCCAAATATTAAAGTTACTCCTTGTAAAAAAGTAATTACTGCCGGATCGGCGACAATTATTGGTAAGCCAGAATAACTTAAATTAAAAGTTGCTAAAGTTACGGGTATAATCCGTCCTGCTTCGTTCAAACCTAAATCTAAGTAGTGAGCTATATTAGCCGCCAAGACTAGCGGTAAATAGCCATAAGCTAAGTTAATAAAATTGAGGTTCTTCGATACTTTGGTGTTTTTAAGATTGGCAGCAAACCGATTTAATAAATATATACATCCATAAGCCAATAAAGCCAATAAAGCAGGAGAACTTAAAACAATTACGGAAACAATAGCATGAGTCCAAAATTGAGTTAGATCTAAGTTTAAACCCAATCTTGCTTCTATTTCTGGCAAACGATGTAAAAATACTACATTTAGCAACAAAAATAATAAAGCCACTTCGGAGCTGCGGGGTTTGTGAGTCGTCCACAATGCAATTCCGGGGGGTCGCAAATTAAATTCTACCGATCGATGAGGACAAGCTTTCAAACAACTCATACACAAGACACAATCTTTATTGTCGTCTAGTTGTGCGGGATGGGAGTATAAAGGACAGCCATCGGTTGCCATTCCTTCGCCTTTTTGCGGCCCTCCTTTATAACACTGATAAGTGCAGCATTCAGCCGAACAAGTGCCTTGTTGCGCTCTTAATTCTATCATTGAAAGTTTAGCGAACATTCCATTCATGCCGCCGATCGGACATAAATATCGACACCAAAACCTGCGCTCGAAAATATTAGAACATATTACTGCTCCTGCGGTGATTAATAATAGCAAACAAGCTGAAAGATAGGCTGTATTTTCTAAGTGCCAAATTTCTTCCCACAATAAAATTAGGGCGAATAAGATAAATAAAAACCATCCCCCCCAACGATCTGCCCACTGTCGAGGCCATTTTTTGAGCTGCCGATTGCCAAATAAAAATTGAGTAATTTTTTGCGTGACTTCTCCATAAATCATAAACGGACAAATCGAACACCAAATTCTCCCTAACAAAGGAAAGACAATTAATATTAAAGGCCACCACCAAGCCCAAAAGAAATTGAGGGCAAAATTACTATCTCTAGTTTGAGGGCCGAGGAATAAAATCGCGACAATAAAAGCAAAAAATACTAAAGTAAACCCATAATTAATTCTTTGCGGCCACCAAGGGCTGCGGAGAAATTTGCGTAAATTGGGATAAGCATTTAATAAGTTGAAACGAAATTGTTTTTTCTTAGTTTGAGAAGGCCAAATAATTTCTTCTGTAATCAGATCGCCATCTTGTGATTGTACTAACGCTCTTCTGGCTAAACTTTCTAATTCTCTAAGATTGTTAGGAAAATCGTAAGCTTGTAATTTTCTAATTGCTTCTGGAGTTACCGAAGGTTTGGTAATACCTTTACTACGACTAATTAAAGTCAAATAATAATTTAATATTTCTTCTAGATCTGCTTTTCTAACTCGCAGGGGTGGAACTTTTATTGTCTTGGCGATCGCACCTTGTATTTGAGTATTTGCTTGTTCGGAAATGATAATAATTCGGGCTAAAGAAGTTTTTTCTTCTACCAAACAATAACCATCTCTACGACTTGCAGGATTGTATTTATTTGTTTTCAGCAAACGGGCGATCGCCGGAATTAATTCTTCTGGTAATTCTTGAATGTTGCTGAGAATTAAAGTTCCTTTGCCTAATGCCTCGATTAATCCTGGTTTGCCGCCAAATCTTCCAAATAGTTCCGCTCCAGAAATTTGTACTTTAGAGCAGTCTACTTGAATTACTGCTTCGCGTCGATAAGAAGAACCAAAATGAATTAAAGCGGCTATATTATCTTTATTTAATCCCGGTTCGCCAAAAATAAGTAGGGAATTGCGATTGCGAGCTGCTTCTTTAATTTGAGATCTCAATCTCGTGGCATAAGAACTTTTGCCAATAATACCCCGTTTAGCTTTATTAACTAAATAAGGTCTTAAAATAGTTGTCAGTTCTTGTTGCTGAATTAATTGAGATGATAAGTTTTTAACTTGTTCTGCTAGTTGTTGGGAAAGAGCTTGATAAATTTCTGGATATTTTTCGATTAATTGTTTAAATTTAGATCGATCGAGGGATAAAAATTTTGATTCGTCTAAAGTAGTAACAGTATAATTTACTGGTTCGTTTAAGATTAATGCTTTTAAATTAATCGTCGCTCCTGCAAGAAATCCAAATGTAGAACTTGTTTTGCTAGTAGTTTCTACGTGACCCGATTTTAAAATATACAATCGATCGGGATTATTATTTTCTCTAATTAAAGTAAACTGAGGCGGAATAATAACTTCTTCTAAATAAGAGCCAATTTCTGCTAAAATATCGTATTTTAATCCCCCTAGATCGGTCTTTTCTTGCAACCATTTAACTAATTTTGTTAATTCCATAACCGACATAAATCTCTTAAAACTTTCCTAATAAAAAGGCCGATCGAAGTTCGATCGCGCCTCAAAAAATACTATACTAAAACCGGACTTTTCTGCTCTTTTAAACCAGTAACAACTATTTCTAAATTGGCACTAGGTACGATCGTTAAACCGCGACGCACTGGCTTAACCGAACTTTTATTGCTTAATTCCAATTCAAAATTAGAAACAATATTAGCAATTACCAATTTCATTGTTAACATGGCTAAAGCCGCCCCAACACAGCGATGATTTCCACCACCAAAAGGAAAATATTCGTAAGCTGAATATTGTCTTTGTAAAAAACGTTCCGGTATAAAACGTTTCGGTTGAGGATATAAATCTTCTCTTTGATGTACTAAATAAATAGATGGCATTATTGCCGTACCGGCCGGAAGATCGTAGCCCATAATATTGGTAGGATATTTTAAAGTTCTCACCGTAGCACCGATCGCCACCGGATAAATACGCAAACTTTCTTGACAAACGGCATGAAGATAGGGCAGCTTAGCAACAAGATCGAGATCTTTACTATCTACAGTACTTAATTCTGCTCTTAATTTTGCACGAACTTCCGGTAAATGATTGACCCAGTAAAAAGCCCAACAAAGACCGGAAACCGTAGTTTCGTGACCTACCAGTAACAAAGTCATTAACTGATCGTGTAATTCCTCATCGCTCATTCCCTCGCCATTTTCATCTTTGGCTGAAATTAGTAAAGAAAGGATATCGGTGCGATCGGATGTATCTAATTCTAAACGTCGATCGCTTATTTCTTCGTAAATAATTGCTTCGAGTCGTTCTTTAAGTTTGACAAAACGCTTCCAAGGACTGAAGGGTATCCAATCTTTCCGTAAAATAGAAAAGAAAATTAAAGCAGCAGCAGCAGGAGAACTGACCGTATTTAATAAAGAAGGAATTAATTCTCTTAATTCTTGGTAGCGATCGCCTTCTTTTAATCCGAATATTCCTTGTAAAATTACTTGCAAGGTAATATCTTCAATAATCGGACGCACCAACATTGGTTTATCAAACTGCCAATTACTGGTAACTCGATCGGTAATATTTTCGATAAGTTGAGAGTATTCACTTAAGCGATCTCCGTGGAACGGAGGTATTAATAGTTTTCTCGCTTTGCGGTGGCGATCGCCATTTAATAAAAGTAAAGAGTTAGATCCGAGTAAGTAGCTGGTTAAACTTCTTCCTTTGGCACTGATACCAACACATTCAAATAGATTCGGATTGGTAAAAATATGTTCGATCGTCTCTGGATCGCTTACATATACGAACGGAGGTTGTTTTTTCCTCTCGATCGCGATTATATCTCCGTAACGCGCTTTGTTTTCATCGAGATAGTCTAAGGGATTGAAAATGAATTTATACAACCTTAACAATCTAGAATAGCGCGGGCCGTTAGGAAGATTCATAGCAATTTATTTTTTTTTAATTTTTGCTGCTTTTATTGTACAGCTCGATGTCTATAAAAATCCGTTTTTTAACAATCGTCGGAATCTTGGCAATTTTTCGCGATCGATCGATCGTCTATTTATAGCGTTCTAGGTGAGATCTTCAGCACTGTAAATACAAAAATGAAAAAAACAGACGATATCTTTTTACTTGAAACGTTTCGCCTGTTGCCACAGAAATACTGGATAGAATAATTATAAAGCAAATGTAGCAAATAAAACATTTTTTACGCGAAAAATCATTACGTATTCTCACTTAATGTTACGGAATGTTAAGAATTGTCACTTAAGTAGAAAAACTTATTATACTCAAGATAACTAAAGCTTTGTTATTTGAATCACTGCAAATAAAAGTCAACCAAACAAGTTTGACTATAAAATAAATACTGGAAATACTCGATCTAAATAAATACTGGAGAAAAAAAATGCAATTAACAGCTCAACCAAAAGCCAAAAAAGATAATATCTTAACTGAAATTAAAAGCTTTGCCATCTGGTGCTTTACCTTAACTGTCTGTTTCTTAGTAGTAGGGTTTCCTGTTGGATTTCTACTCGTAACAGTAGGTGTTTTAGCAACGATCGTACTTCATGCGGTAATGCCAATTAGTTCGGTAATTTTAGTTGGAGCGGCTCTTTTAGCTGTGAATGTTTTGGTTGTATTAGTTAGTGCTGCGGCATTAACTATCCGAGGAATTAAGCCCAACGAGGTAACTTGGTTGAGTTGGTTGCATGGCGATGCAGAACCAGAATACACTACTACTTACGCATCCTGCCCTTTAAGTTGCTCCCTCCCCGAACAGTAATAAAACCTTTTTAATATTGCAATCTAAATTAAACCCCAGTCTAATTACAAGATTGGGGATTTTTATATTGTTTACATAATTCCTACTTTCACAGCCTAGATCGATCTAGGGAATTGCAAATATTTAATAAAATTTTCCCATCAAACTTCAACCAAGACTAATCTTTTTTTGCTACAACTAAAACTGGTAATGAGTAAAGATACTCAAAGCTTTTTTGTAATTGAATAATAAAGATTTTTGAATGAACATTTTTTTAATTGAATGCTTTAAAAAACACTGTGACGCTCGAGTTAAAAGTCTGCTCGATAGTTGTTATTTAATATGTAGAAACGAACAATTTCATGAATTAGAGGTATATGGCAAATTAAATTTAACGATATGTTATATTTATGCACCTTGCCATATTGCCAAGCAACTTGAAACTTCTGAAAAAACCTTAATTAGAATAGGAGATGCATTACATATCGATCTAGTGGAGATCGTTCCTATTTCACTTGACAATCTAGCTCATTTCAGGAAAGTAGCAGTCATAACAAACAATCTAGAAAAATGGAGAAAATATTTAGAACTCCAATATTTATTCTAAACATTCACCTGTAAAATTTATACTCTTTAAATTCTCTCAAATAAGATCGAATTATTCGAGAGAATTTTTTTATTTTTTGGTAACCTTTTTCATTTTCTGTTAGGGAGGATCTAATCGGCGAAATTGTAATCAAACATTTCGATATCTTGGCGATATTTTTGAGCGACTAACTCGATGAGATCTGGAGTATAAAGTTGCCGATCGCCCGGTAATCTTTCTAGCTCGCTTAGTTGTAGTGGACGATAGTCGCTATAATTTCGATCGTTATGTTCTTGTTTTTTTTGGGTCTTATTAGTCCAGGGTAAATCGATCTCGAGGTTCAGTTTTGTCTTAATATATTCAAAGTCTTGGGATAAATTTTCTACTTTACCGATAAAATCGTATTTCATCTTACCCAAATATAAATATTGAGGACACCAATGTCCGTTTAATTTTGAATCTTCAGTATCGCAAAGATAATCGACAAATTCTCGAAATGTAATCGATCTTTGGTAATTTGGTTCTAAACCTTGTTTGTTATAGACATCTTGGATAACTTCTTTAATATATTTAGGAGTCAGATCTGGTTTTTGAAAGTCTCTATTCCAGACGAATTTATTTAAATAAGCAGAGGCTAAACGTTCCCAAGGATTTCTGACGATAACAAATTTAAAATATTTACTATCTTCAAGAATTTCCATTGCTTCTAAATAGCTGTAATTAGCAGCTAAAGTCAGGGTATGGGAGACGTAAGCATGAATTGATTCTTTAGGTAATTTTAGGATCTCAGTTTTATTTTTAAGATCGCTTAGTTCGATCGCCATTCTTTTCATGCTAGAAGAAGCTACTTTGGCGATCGGACAGTAAATAAAATTATATTTACGATCGATAATAAATTCGGCTTCGACACAATTTTTTTTCTCCCAACCGCGATCGGCTTTATTTGTTACCTGTTTTAATCCTCGATAATAAGAAGATATTGCTGCTGGAATTTTACCTTCTTTCAAGAGAATGTTACCCAGTCTGGCAAATGTTTTTAAACCAGAACCTTTTAAGAGAGAGCTTAGTCTATTTTCTTGCTGGCGATCGGATTTTTTTCGCTCGATTATATTTTGTGTTTTAACCATTATTAATACCTCTCTAAAATTAAAATTCGTAGCCAAACAGTGCGATATCTTCGCGATATTTATCGGCAACCAAAGCTTTAGTATCTTCGCGATAATAATCTCGATAACTTAAAGATTTGCCGTGAGACTTGTTAGCTACTGGTAATTTGATATGCTCCAAACCAACTTTGTTAAAAACTCGCTCTAGATCTGCTTTAAGATTTTCGTATCTGCCAATATAATCGACTAATTTATTACCATTACTATCGCGAACGAACTGATATTGAAAAGAATTTTTTTCCTCTTTTATTCCCCTGCGTCTTTTCTGAAAATTCCAATGTAAATCGAAATCTCGTTTGAGAAAATATCTTTCTCTTCTCATATCTATATTCGGATGAGGTTGTAAAAATAAATTATGCAAAACTAGACCCAGTTTATATTTATTCGAGCCAATTTTGCAGAAATTTTGATTGTACTGAGACAGTACCCAGTCCCAAGGATTTCTCACAAAAACAAATTTATAATAACTATGCCAAATTTCAGGATCGATCGCTTCTTGAAGATATTGCGGTCTGATATGAATTAAATTCTGGGTCTTCAAAAAAGGATACTTTTGCTCGATAGCTATCAATTTCTCTGCTATGGTATTTGTTTCGTCAATATTTTTTAATGCCTTTTCGATCGCCGTAGTAGCGGTTTTAGGATTGGCAAAAAAAATAAATTTATATTTATGAGATAAAATCACTTACTCTAGTCCTTAAGTATATAGTTAAAAATTTGATTAATTTACAGCTCTTATCCTGCAATCAGAATTCGCTGGGGAGTCCAGCTCGATCGTGTGTATTGCAAGCCAAAAAGCAAAATATAAAACATTTTATATTTTAACTGCCAAGCTCGGGATCTTTATTTTCTTTTTATACTATAATTACGTACTATCTCGTAATAAACGGGCTGAATTTTAAATTTAAACTAAATAAACTAATAATTATTAAAGTTTTAAGATCGCCACTTGGCAAAATCATATCGATATGAAAAAAGTTTTATGCCTCAATACCGCAGGAAAAGACCGTCAAGATGCCTTACGAATGCGCCGTTTGGCCGGGAGATTAAATGCTAAAGTAACCTATTACGATATCGATCGCTCGATGTCTCGTTTGCAAGCAATGAGATCGGTATGGCAATTACTGAGATCGCAAAAATGGGATTTAGTTTATCAAGAAGGAACGGGAATTGCTGGAGGAATTAACTTAATTTTAGCCGCCTCGAGCCGCAAACAAGCCTTTGTAGTTTCTTCAGGAGATCCGATCGCAGGTTTTTGGCGCACTACAAAAGGAGTGGCGATCGGGAATATATTTGAAATATACGAACGTCTGCTTTATAAAACTTGTGCCGGTTTTATTGGTTGGACTCCTTATTTAACCGGAGTTGCGATCAAATTGGGAGCGAAACGAGCAGTTACCGTAGAAGGAGCGGTAGACTCGAGGGTATTTTATCCTTACAGCGAAACGAAAAGACAAGCAATCAGAGAAAAATATAATATACCTTCAAATCATCTAGTTTGTGGGGTAATCGGTAGTTTGATCTGGGTACCTACTCAATCTTACTGCTACGGTTACGAGTTAGTAGAAATTTTAAAACGGGTCGATCGCCAAGATATTTCTTTTTTAATAGTCGGAGATGGAGACGGTAAAGCTATTTTAGAGCGATCGGTTCCCGAAAAATTGCGATCGCGGATCGTTTTTACCGGAAGATTGCCAGAAACAGAAGTAGTCGATCTGGTTAATGCGATGGATATTGGTTTTGTTACCCTATTCGGCGAGATGGGAAACTATAGATTGACTACTAAATTACCTGAATACTTAGCTTGTGGAGTTCCCGTCGCTATGACTCCCACGGCTGCTTTTTACGATTACGCTCTTACTGGAGGCTGGGCATTACCAGAATACCATCCCGCTACGGCCGAATTCAACGAACTTTGCGCTCGCTGGTTGGATCGACTGAGTTGGGAAGAAGTAAACGAAAAGAAAAAATCTGCTTTAAAACTAGCGCGCGATCGCTTCGACTATGAGGTTATTTCACCTAAGTTTTGCGATTTTATTGCCCGTTTATTAAATGAAAAAGATGCTCGGGAACTAAGTAAAATTACCAGCGTCTAGAAAAAAACTAATCAACTATAAAAAATACAAAAAATAATATTAATTCGACCTAAAAATATGAATCATGAAATCAGTCAATACTTCTCAGGAGAAAAATTATACGGAGATGATTTCAGCCAAACTGAAATAGAAAAATGGTATCGAGATGAAGCAGAAGGATATGCAAATTTATCCGCTTTTTACGCTCCGGTTACCGAACCATCGAGTTACGATTGTCACGAACTAAATAAATATTACGGTTTTAAATATCTCGATCGCGATAAATATAATAACGTTCTCGGTTTTGGCAGTGCTTACGGAGAAGAATTTTTACCAATTATTGAAAAAATAGATCGACTCACAATTCTCGATCCTTCCGACCGATTCGTTAGAGAAAAAGTTTATGGAGTACCGACAAAATATGTCAAACCATCCAGCAGTGGAGTGCTACCATTTCCGAAAGAAAATTTTGATTTAATTACTTGTTTGGGAGTATTGCATCACATACCTAATGTAACTTTTGTAACGAGCGAAATTTATCGATGTTTGCAAAAAAAAGGAATAGCTTTAATTAGAGAACCAATTTTTTCAATGGGAGATTGGAGGAAACCAAGGCTTGGATTGACAAAAAGAGAAAGAGGACTGCCCGTTAAATATATAGATCGAACTTTGGATAAATGTGGATTTAAAATTATCGAAAAGAAATTATGTATGTTTCCTTTAATTCCGAAAATATGTAATTTCTTAGGAATAGCAGCTTATAACAATAAAATTTTAACTAAGTTCGATCGCTTAGCTTCAATAATATCGGCAAAAAATGCAAGATATCACCGCACTAATATATGGCAAAAATTAGCACCTTCTAGTATTTATTATGTTTTAAAAAAATAACTATGAAAATATTATTTTTGGCTCGAAGTAGAAAACCGTATCGCGATCGCTGTTTAGTCGGTTTGTTTGAAAATGGCTCTTTTAAAGAACTACTAAAAAAACAAAATATCCCCAGCGCGAGCGAAAAATAAGCCGAGAAAATACCCGATTTAAACAATTAACTAACATCTATTAACAAGATAACTATGAAAATATTATTTTTGGATCAAAGTGGAAAACCTGCGGGTGCGGAAAGAGTTCTTTTAGATATAGCAAAACCGTATCGCGATCGCTGTTTAGTCGGTTTGTTTGAAAATGGCTCTTTTAAAGAACTACTAGAAAAACAAAATATCCCAGTCAAAATATTAGCCAACCGCGCGATCGAAGTACGACGAGAAACCGGCTTATTTAAGAGCTTGACTAGCATAAATGCTCTGTTACCCTTACTAATTAAAGCAGTAAAAGTAAGCCGAGAATACGACCTCATCTATGTGAATACTCCCAAAGCAATGGTAGTAGGATCTTTAGCTAGTTTATTAACGGGTCGTCCCTTAGTTTATCACCTACACGATATCCTCACAGAAGAGCATTTTAGCAAAGCAAATCGCAGCCTATTAGTCGCTTTAGCAAACCGTTGCGCCAAAAGAGTAATAGCAGTATCTCAAGCCGCCCAAAACGCCTTTATCGCAGCAGGAGGAAACCCCAAGATTATCGAAGTAATTTATAACGGTTTCAAACCAGAAGAATTTCAAGGATTCGATCGCGATCGAAAGACTTTGAGAAAAAAACTAGCAGTAGACGATCGATTTGTGGTCGGTCATTTTAGTCGTTTGTCTCCCTGGAAAGCTCAGCATATTTTGATCGAAGCATTGCAATATTGTCCCGAACAAGTAACAGCATTAATCGTCGGAGATGCCCTTTTTGGCGAAGAAAATTATGCTTTAGAATTAAGGAAAAAAGTAATAGAATTAGGACTGGAATCTAGGGTAAAATTTTTAGGATTTAGAACTGACGTTCCTCAGCTAATGGCGGCTTGCGACATGGTGGCACACACCTCAACCGCACCAGAACCAGCTTCGCGAGTACTAATAGAAACTATGTTAAGTGGCAAACTTTTAGTTGCATCTGAAAACGGTGGAACGGCAGAATTAGTCGAAAAAGATCGCACCGGTTTGTTAATTCCTCCGGGAGAACCAAAACTCTTAGCAAAAGCGATCGAAGACTGTTTAAATAATCCCGAAAAAACTGCTAGTATAGCTGCATTAGCAAGAGCAAGAACCAAAGATCGCTTTAAATTAGAAGCCAGCATTCAAAAAGTCGATCGGGTTTTAAAACAAGCTGTAGGAGTTGAAAATAAAAATTACATCAAATCAGCTTAATTAGTTATCCCAGGGATAGGGCAAGAAAAGTCGCACTAAACAATTAATTAGCCGTACGATCGCACGGCTTTTAGAATCATTTTATTTAGCAACAACAAAATTAACTAACTTACCCGGTACGACGATTACTTTTTTAATTTCTTTACCGTCGAGATATTTTTTAGCCAGATCGCAATTACGGGCTAAATCTTCTAATGCTTGTTTGTCAGAACTGGCTGGGACTTCGATTTTACCGCGAAATTTACCGTTAATTTGAATCACTAAGGTAATTTCATCTACTACTAAAGCAGATCGATCGACTTCGGGCCATTTTTGAACGTGGATCGAATCGGTATTACCTAATTGATGCCATAATTCTGCGGCGATGTGGGGGGCAAAAGGTGCTAATAGTTTAATTAGAGTATCGATACCTTCGGCATAAACTGGAGAATCTTTACATTTAGCATCTCCTAAAGCATTTCTCAGCTTCATTAATTCGGCGATCGCAGTATTAAATTGATAATCTCCTTCTAAGTCTTCGGATACTTCTTTAATCGCAGTGTGGATCGATCTCCTTAAATCTTTTTCTTCTTTGCTTAATTTATCTTTACTTTTCTTTTTCGCAGAGGCAGGATTAGCAACAAAATCGGCGACAATGTTCCAAACTTTATTTAAATAGCGAAATTGTCCTTCGACATCGGCATCATCCCATTCTAAATCCTTTTCTGGGGGTGCTTTAAACATCACAAACATTCGCGCCGTATCCGCACCGTAATCTGAGATAACATCTTTAGGATCGACACCGTTATATTTAGATTTGGACATCTTTTCGTAGAAGACGGATAAAGTTTCTCCGGTTTCTGGATCTTTAGGATCTTCTGAATTAACTTTTGTCGGAGGGATATATTTACCAGTCTTGGGGTTTTTGTAGGTTATTGCTTGTACCATCCCCTGAGTTAAAAGACGCTGAAAAGGTTCGTCGATATCGACTAAACCGCGATCGCGCAATACTTTAGTAAAGAAACGAGAGTAAAGTAGGTGTAAAATAGCGTGTTCGATCCCGCCGACGTATTGATCTACAGCCATCCAATCGTTTACTTTATCTTTGTTAAATGCTTCTGTTTCGTTATTAGCATCGCTGTAGCGCAAGAAATACCATGAAGAATCGATAAAAGTATCCATCGTATCGGTTTCTCTTTTAGCAGGTTCGCCGCAACTAGGACAAGGTACGTTTACCCATTCGTCTATTTTTGCTAAAGGTGACGGGCCTCTGCCGCTAAATTCAATATTATCGGGTAACTTTACGGGCAGATCTTCATCCGGTACGGGTACTGTACCGCAGCTAGGACAGTGTATGACGGGTATTGGCGCGCCCCAGTACCTTTGACGTGAAATCAACCAATCTCGCAAGCGATATTGGATTCTCGCCTTACCGTAACCTTTTTTCTCGGCATATTTAATTATTTCAGTTTTTGCCGCGATCGAATCCATGCCGTTAAACAGATCGGAATTGATTACTACACCCGGATCGGTATATGCTTGTTTCAATTGAGCCTTTTCGTCTGCAGCATCGGCCGGTACTATGACTATTTCGATCGGCAAACCTTTTTCGCTAGCAAATTTAAAATCTCTCGTATCGTGGGCGGGTACGCCCATCACCGCACCAGTACCGTATTCGTATAGTACATAATCGGCGATTAAAATGGGTATTTCGCGATCGTTAAAAGGATTTATCGCTTTACCACCCGTAATAATGCCTTTTTTCGGTTTATCTTCGGCCGTCCTTTCAATTTCGCTTTCGCTTGCGACTTCTTTAATAAATGCTTCGACTGCTGCTTTTTGTTCTGGGGTCGTTACTTTAGCGGTTAAAGGATGTTCCGGGGCTAAAACCACATAAGTCACACCATACACCGTATCGGGACGAGTGGTAAATACAGCAATTTTTTCATCCATCCCGACGATCGGAAACTCTAAATAAGCCCCGACAGACTTACCGATCCAATTAGCCTGCATCGATTTTACTCGATCGGGCCAGCCAGTTAACTTATCTAAATCGTTTAATAACTGTTCGGCATAGTCAGTAATTTTAAAAAACCACTGACGCAACAATTTCCGTTCTACTTTAGCCCCCGATCGCCAAGAATAACCCTCGCTGTCAACTTGTTCGTTAGCCAACACAGTTTGGTCGATCGGATCCCAATTTACCGCCGCTTCTTTCTGATATGCTAAGCCAGCCGTTAAAAATTGTAAAAATAACCATTGCGTCCACTTGTAATAATCTGGGGAACAAGTAGTAACTTCCCGACTCCAGTCTAAAGATAAACCCAAAGGCTGAAGTTGAGCCTTCATAAAATCTATATTTTGATAAGTCCATTTTGCCGGAGGAATACCGCGATCGATCGCCGCATTTTCAGCCGGTAAGCCAAAAGCATCCCAACCCATTGGATGGAGTACCCGATAACCTTGCATCGTTTTCAATCGGGCGATCGTGTCCGTAATCACGTAATTACGAACGTGACCCATATGTAGGTTACCACTGGGATAGGGAAACATCGACAGGGCGTAAAATTTCGGTTTACTTTTATCTTCAGAAGTTAGATATAAACCATCATCCTGCCATTGTTGTTGCCATTTTTGCTCTATTTTGGCTGCTTTGTACTGGGACTCCACAAAATATATCTCCGGGCTACTTCAATATTTTCTCTTATTTTGACAGATCCGCTCGCAAAATATTTTTTATTCCCAAAGCGAGATCGAAGTGATAAAAATACTTGCGTCGATCGGGATCTTTAATTTTGCTAACTATATATTTTTTCAAAACAGTGTACTATAGCAATAGCAAGAGTTAATCTAAAACATGAAATTCTACTTAATTTGCTCGATCGAAAAACTACGTGAAACTCTAAAATCCGCAATATTTATTCCTAGTTTTTTATTTCGATCGTGATGTTCTGCCCTTGACAATAGCTCAAAATTACAAGTAATTTCAAAAGTGGTAATAATTTTCACCCTAACCATCGATGCCGTTTTAAAACGGTGCGAATTTACTTGGTTTCTTCACATTATAAAAGCATTGACAGCAATAGATTAGCCACCGCTTGAGGTGAAAAATGTAGAACTATTTCTATTCTCTAAATCGCGATCGCGCTAAATTGTCGCGCGCCTCGTTTATGTTTGCAAAAATAAAGAACGAGAAAAAACTACTTTTACCAACCTGTTAAATTTAAGGAGAGCAGATGAAGTTTGCCAAAGATTTCAAAAGTCCAGATCCAGTTCCTCAAGAGGGTATCGATCGAGCCATTAAATTGATGCAAACGGGACGGATGTATCGCTATAATTTTTATGCCGAATTCCACGAAGAAAACCCAGATCTCTCTCTTTTGGGAGATGAGAATATAGCGAGTGAAGTTTCTAAATTAGAATACGAATTCAGTCGCTATTTAGGATACAAATATGCTGTAGCTGTAAATTCTTGCGGAAGTGCGTTATTCTTAGCTCTTAAAGCAGCCGGAGTAAAGCACCAAGATAAAGTATTTACTAACGGTTTTACTTTCACAGCAGTTCCTTCGAGTATCGTGCATGCTGGCGGTATTCCAGTATATATAGAATGCAACACTAACTATACGATCGATATTGAAGATTTCAAAAGTAAAATAGCAGCAAATCCAGATGCTAAATACTTTATCTTGTCCCATATGCGCGGACATATATCCGAAATGGATGAAATAAAGGCAATATGCGACGAAGCCGGAATTTATTTAATCGAAGATTGCGCCCATAGTTTGGGGGCTACATGGGATGGAAATCACGTCGGACATCACGGCAAAATAGCCTGTTTTAGTTCACAAAGTTATAAGATGTTAAACTCGGGAGAAGGAGGTTTTTTAGTTACTAACGAACCTAGAGAAGCAGTTTATGCGATTTTGGGTGCGGGCTGTTACGAAAACCTCTATAAAAAACATATTGCTCGTCCTTTTGATGACGATCTTTTTGAGGAATTAAAGCCTACAGTCCCAGGTTATAGTATCAGAATGAATAACCTAACTGCCGCGGTTATTAGACCTCAAATAAATAAATTAGAAGCAAAAGTAGCGGCTTACAGAAAAAGATACGATCGCTTGGTAAGTTTGTTAGAATCGGTGGATCGAATTCGCATTCCTAATCCTCCCGAAAAGTGCGATCGCGCCCCTTCTAGCATACAGTTCAATCTTTTAAATTTAACCACCAAACAGTTGGATAAGTTTCTTAAAGAAACGGCTGTAAGAGGAGTGAAGATCCAAGTTTTCGGCAGATTTGATAACGCTCGTTACTTCAAAAATTGGCGGTATTCTTTTGCTGAAACTCCAGATCTAGAACAAACCGATCGAATTATTTCGTTTGCTTGCGATCTGAGAATTTCATTATCTTTCGATCTCGAAGATATTGACAGTCTTGCTTTTATTGTTAAAGAAGTTCTTCAAAATATTATCGACGAAGCAGAACCAGAAAAGTTGTTAGTTTCTAACGCATAAATGGAACTAAATTAAAAATTTTGAAATTCGTTCGAGTATATTTGAAATAGCATTTTTTTCAGCTAGATCGAAGTACTCGATCTATTTTTTTTTTAGAGAAAGAACGATCGGTATATATACTTAAAAAATGAAGATTGCTAAAATATTATTGATAAAGTGGTAAGTCCTCTAGATGACTTCAAAAAGTTCCCAATCTCCGTTACTACAACAATTCTCAGGAATTAGTTAGATATATGACAATTTATTTAATATTAAAAAAAGTTTGCAAACAATAATTAAGAATAATTGCAACAGAAGAGGGTAAAAAAAGCGATCGAAGTAAAGTGAATGCTAGAGAGGAAGGGAAATAGAGCGATCGAAAAGGGAACAAAAATAAGTAAAGCAGACGCTCATCAAAAAGAGCATTATCTGAGAAAATCGCAGAACGAGCCAAAAAAACCTCGGGAGAGATTATCTAATGAAACTAGCTTACTGGATGTATGCAGGGCCGGCACATATTGGCACGCTTCGGGTTGCAAGTTCTTTTAAAAACGTCCACGCCATCATGCACGCACCGTTAGGAGACGATTACTTTAACGTGATGCGGAGTATGTTAGAGCGAGAAAGGGATTTTACTCCAGTCACTGCAAGTATTGTAGATCGAAACGTTCTCGCTAGAGGATCTCAAGAAAAAGTAGTCGATAATATAGTTCGTAAAGATACTGAAGAAAGACCGGATCTGATCGTACTAACACCTACTTGTACTTCAAGTATTTTACAAGAAGATCTCGAAAACTTCGTCGATCGCGCCCAAATGGATGCTAAATGCGATGTTATGCTAGCCGATGTTAACCATTATCGAGTTAACGAACTACAAGCGGCCGATCGCACTTTACAGCAAATAGTAGAATTTTATCTGAAAAAAGCAGTTAAAAAAGGTCAACTCCCAGAAGGAAAAACGGAGAAACCCTCGGTTAATATTATCGGTATTTCTACTTTAGGCTTCCACAACCAGCACGACTGTACCGAATTAAAGCGTTTGATGGCAGAGTTAGGGATAGAAGTAAACGAAGTTATCCCCGAAGGTGCGTCGGTACATAATTTAAAGAATTTACCCAAAGCTTGGTTTAATTTATTACCTTACCGCGAATTGGGTTTGATGACTGCTCGCTATTTAGAAGCAGAATTTGAAATGCCCTATGTCGATATTACCCCAATGGGTGTAGTAGAAACTGCGCGCTGCATTCGCAAAATACAGCAAATAATTAACTCTTTGGGTGCAAATGTAAATTACGAAGATTATATCAATAACCAAACTTTAAACGTATCTCAAGCGGCTTGGTTTTCAAGATCGATCGACTGTCAGAACCTGACGGGTAAAAAAGCGGTAGTATTTGGAGATAGTACCCATGCTGCGGCTATGACGAAGATTTTAGCCCGGGAAATGGGCATTCACGTAGTTTGGGCTGGAACTTATTGTAAGTACGATGCAGAATGGTTTAAAGAGCAGGTAAAAGATTTTTGCGACGAGGTAATTATCAGCGAAGATAACGGAGAAATTGGCGATGCGATCGCCAGAGTCGAACCTGCGGCTATTTTTGGCACGCAAATGGAAAGACACATCGGTAAGCGTTTAAATATTCCTTGTGGTGTAATTGCCGCACCAATTCACATCCAAAATTTCCCGATCGGTTATAAGCCTTTTATGGGTTACGAGGGTACTAATCAAGTTACTGATTTAATCTATAATTCCTTTACTTTAGGAATGGAAGATCATCTATTAGAAATATTTGGCGGTCACGATACGAAAGAGGTAATTCAAAAGGGTATTTCTGCCGATTCGGATCTAAATTGGACTAAAGAAGCACAAGCAGAATTGAATAAAGTTCCCGGTTTCGTGCGCGGTAAAGTGAAGCGAAATACTGAAAAGTTTGCCCGAGAAAGAGGTTTTAGCGAGATTAGTCTGGAAGTAATGTATGCAGCTAAAGAGGCTGTCGGTGCTTAATTAATTTCGATTTTTATAGCCCTAGAATTTAATTCTGGGGTTTTATAATTTAGATGAGTAGAGTAATGATTTAAAAAAATGAACGATTCTGTTTCTTTTCAAAATGCGATCGAGTCTGTAGAAGCACTTTCGATCGAAGAACAAGATTTATTATTCGATCTAATTAAAAAAAGACGCATTGAAGCTAGACGTAAAAAAATTTCTGAAAATGCAGCACTAACTTTAGCCGCTTTAAAATCTGGTACTGCTAAATCTGGTAATTTCGAGCAATTAAAAGCCGATTTACTGCGAGAAGAAGAATGACAAATTTAGTTTGGGATAATAGTTTTCGACGGAGTTTTAAAAAAGCTATTCGGAAAAATCCTCAACTAGAGTCGAAAATATTTACTACTTTAGAATTATTAGCAGAAGATCCGTTTAATCCTTCTCTAAGATCTCATAAATTGCGAGGACAATTAGAAGGATTATGGGCTTGTTGGGTAGAATATGACTGTCGAATTATTTACACTTTCGATCGAGATCCTAATTCGGATTCAGTATTAATTGTCTTAATCGATATTGGAACTCACGATGAAGTATATTGAAAAAATATCTAATTTTATTTTAATTATTTCGCTCTAATTTAGGAGCTTTAAAATACGATCGCGATCGCAGGTAAGTTTTAAGCAAAATCTAATTAAAATAAGAAAAATTGAAGCTAGATATAAAGAAATTTTTTAAGGATTAAAAGCCGATCGATTCCAATTGGAAAGTCAAATTTTCATTGTTTTACTGAAAGCAAATTTTATGAATGAATTATTTTTTTTATATTTTTGTCTTTCAGCAATAAAATCTTCATGTAGTTCTATTTCTGCTTCTACAAAATCCCAAATTGAATTAAACTTTTTGATAAACTCAGTCGCATTTTCTAAATAGTAAAAAATTGGAGGATCGTCTATACCTTGGTTTATTTCAAAGAAAAAGAATTGTTCTCCGTATCGCATAGTAAAAACAAAGGCGTTTTCTGGTAAAACAGGATCTTTTGTGTCTGATAATATTTCCCTGGCTTCTTCGGTCAGTTTAAATACAGAATCGTAAAATATATCCATATCTCTC
Organism: uncultured bacterium; assembly: GCA_964458305.1. Classification (GTDB taxonomy): domain Bacteria; phylum Cyanobacteriota; class Cyanobacteriia; order Cyanobacteriales; family JASJDA01; genus JASJDA01. Next base: position 29,800 of record CAYWIH010000017.1, read on the forward strand.
ATTAGTCTACCAGCACCGCGACCAAAAGTTTTGAGGAATATTTTATAACTATAAGGCAATATTAATCCGCAAGATCTTTCTAAAATTGAAATTTCTTCATTAGAACATCCTTTAATTTGATTTACTGTAGCTATTTTGGATAAAATGATTCTTTTTTTTAGTTCGTTACTTCTTGCGATCGAATCGCGTAAATAAAAATTTATTTCTTTCATATTTAATAGCTTCAAAGACAATAAAATTTTACCTACTCTCACTTTGTTTCACAAACATCGGATAAATTAGATCGAAAACAAACAAAATTAATAAGTGAATTGGTAAAACAATTAACAGCAAAAAAGCCAATCTTACCCAGTTCATTATAAATTCAATTGCGATCGAATTAGGATTTAACCAATCAAAAGCAGAATCTATAAACTGCATGACTTCTTCTTTACCATCTAAACATAACCAAGGACTGTGAGCAATTATTAGATGTTCTGGTTGCCAACTTCGGATTTTATCGAGACGATCGCGTAAAATGTTGCGATCGAAAATATGTGCTAACTGAATGCCAAAAGGAGTATGGCGATACATTTGATTCCAGCGAGTTGTAACGCGGGAAATTGGCGAAAAAACAGCCGGATCGAAGTCCATAATTAAATCGGTGAAAATTACAGTTTTTGAAGGGCGATGAAAAAAGACAATCTCATCAAACCATCCCTTACCCGATCCAAAAACGCACAAATCGATCTCTTCAGCCCATTCAGGTTCGGGTGTATTTGTCAATAATATTTTATGAAAATTTAAGTCTTTACGTTTTGAACTGAGACGGGGGGATGCGTAAAGTTTTGCTTCGGGATAGGCTTGACTCCATTGACCCAGAGAAAGATGATGTAGGTGGTTTGGTGAGGCGATATACTTAACAACCCCAAGGCGATCGAGATCGGTTCGGATATCGCAATTTAGTGGAATTGGAGAGATAATAAAGAGGCTGTTATCGTTAAGACGAATGACGATCGCGCGATAAGTGTAGGGATAGCGAGGTTGCATCGGAGGCCGAAAACAAATACAGTCTTTTGCTTCGATCGTCGAGATATTTGCGGCAATTTCATTTAAACCACTTTTGGATTTATTGTCTATTTGGCGAAATTTTAGATTTATAGTCATCGTATGTTTTTTTAGTTAAGTTTATGTAGCGATCGCTTAATTTTTTTGCCACTCTCGATATAATTTCTCGGCATAAAACATTACTTCTTCTCCGGGCAATTTTATTTTAGCTTTTTCTCGAGGATAAAGACTTTCAACCGCAGTTGTATCTTGTTCTACTACTGTATTTGCTGCGGCAAGAAATGAATTTTTAAAGAGCATTTTCAAAACAGGATTTTTAGTTTTTAAATACATTAAAATAAATGTCTTAGTTTGCTTTACTGTTTCTGGATAAAGAATGTGTGTTTGAATTATTTCTCCGATCGGAGATTTTGCTTGAAAAATTGTCATTGAAGGAAAGGAATATTCTAAAAGATTGTTCATGACTTTAGGTATTATTGCTAAAGCGGGATTTTTAATTATTTCAGCGATACTATTGTCATCTCTAATTGCTTCTTGCTCTACTTTGGCATAATATCCATTTTCTTGAAAAGAACTAACTCGACAAGATTTGATTCTAAATAATTCTTTGTGCGTACCATTTTGATGGTTGTAATCGTAATTTACTAAAATGCTGCTCAAGAAATCTCCTTGAATGCTTTTCTCTCCGGTAACGCCAATAAAATCGTATTTTTCAGTTACTTTTTCTAGCAGATCGGGAATAGGTATTTTCGGTTCTAAACCCCCATAAGTCCAAATAAAATCCTCTTTTACTATTAGTTCTAAAGTTTCAGTAATCGGTTGATTCTTTTCTTTTCCTTCTTTATAGAATTTTCCTTGAGAATCGAATTCTAAAGCATGAAACGGACAAGTAATAGTATTTCTTTTTTCGCAGATCCAACCATCGGATAATGGTGCTTGCATATGGGGACAAATATTATTTAAAGCGGCTATTTCCCCGGTTTTATTTTGCCAAATAACGTAATCTTTGCCATTTAAAGTAATTTTATTCGGTCGATCGATTCCCAGCATGGATTTGTGGGCGATTAACCACGGTGCGCCTGGTAAAATAGATGTCATTTTTTTTCTCCAAAATAAAGATATATAAGTTGTATTTTTTTGCTTAATTTTCTAATTATGTTCCCAATTTCGATATAATTTTTCGGCATGAAACATTACTTCTTCTCCAGGTAATCTGATTTTGGCTTTTTCTCGAGGATAAAGACTTTCAACTGCTGTGGTATCTTGTTCGATTACTATATTTGTTGCTGCGAGTAATGAGTTTTTAAAGACCATTTTTAAAACAGGATTTTTAGTTTTTAAATACATTAAAGTAAATGTCTTGGTTTGCTTTTCTGTTTCTGGATAAAGAATGTTTGTTTGAATTATTTCACCGATCGGAGATTTAGCTTTTAAAGTTATCGTCGAAGGAAAAGAATATTCGATAGTATTGTTCATTATTTTAGGAATTATCCCTAATGATGGATTTTTAATTATTTCTGCGATCGTATTTTCGGCCCGGATTATTTTTTGCTCTACTTTGGCATAATATGCCTTTTCTTCAAAAGAACTCATTTCACAAGATTCGATTCTTAAAAAGTCTTTGTGCGTGCCATTTTGATGGTTGTAATCGTAATGAAATAAAATACTATTCAAGAAATTTGCTTGAATGCTTTTTTCTCCAGTAATACCAATAAAATCGTATCTTTCACTTACTTTTTCTATTAAATCGGGAATTGGTATTTTCGGTTCTAAACCCCCATAAGTCCAAATAAAATCCTCTTTTACTATTAGTTCTAAAGTTTCAGTAATCGGTTGATTCTTTTCTTTTCCTTCTTTATAGAATTTTCCTTGAGAATCGAATTCTAAAGCATGAAACGGACAAGTAATAGTATTTCTTTTTTCGCAGATCCAACCATCGGATAATGGTGCTTGCATATGGGGACAAATATTATTTAAAGCGGCTATTTCCCCGGTTTTATTTTGCCAAATAACGTAATCTTTGCCATTTAAAGTAATTTTATTCGGCCGATCGATTCCCAGCATGGATTTGTGCGCGATTAACCACGGCGCGCCTGGTAAAATAGATCTCATTAGTTATTCCTTTTTTAAAAACGTGAATTATTACTCGTATTATAAGCACAAAAACGAGGATTTTGTCGCATTATTTTAATGAAAGAAAAACCATTATCGGCAATGCGCCGCCAACCGCAGCAAAAACGATCTAGAGAAAGAGTAGAAAAGATACTCGATGCAGCAGCCGAAATATTCGCCGAAATAGGTTACGATCGCGCCACAACCCAAGATATTGCAACCCGCGCTGAAACTGCGATCGGATCTTTATATCAATTTTTTCCCGATAAACTAGCTATTTTCCACGCCTTGGAATTACGTCATTTAGAGCGAGTTAGGGAATGGGAAAAAGAAGTATTTACCCCAGAAATGGCTCAATTACCTCTAGAGGAGTTAATTGACAAATTCGTGAAAACGGCGATCGATCTGATCGAAACACCCACTTCGAGAGTTGTTTATTTGCAATTTTTTACCGCTCCAGAAATGTTTAAAATTATTATTGGTGATAGCTTAAACTGGGAAATTATCGGACTTTGGGCACAACTAATGCATTCGCGCAACCCTAATTTAAGCTTGGATTTTTGCAAGTTACTAGCCGAAGTATGCCACCATTCCGGTAATACTCTGTTAGTAATTGCTTTAAGGAGCGATCGCCAGCGTAGAAAAGCTATTTACCAGCAAATTAGAGCGTTATTGTTGGCTTATCTTACTCCCCATCTCGGCGATCTGGTAATGAAAAAAGTAATGAAATGTCCCCGTTGCAACTCAGAAAAACTTTCTAAAAACGGTCGCAGACACGGCAAACAGCGTTATCTTTGTAAAGAATGCGGCAGACAATTTTTAGAACCTAAAAACTAAGCCAAAACAGCCATTAACTCGTCAGCGAGATCGAAATTAGCAGTAACGTTTTGTACGTCGTCGAGAGATTCTAAAGCATCGAGCAATTTTAGCAGCGATCGTCCTTGTTCGGAGTCGGTGACTTCAATATTATTATCCGGTATCCAGCGTAATTCTACTTCTTTGACAGGCAAACCCCGATCGAGTAAAATCCGATTGAGCGTTTCTAAAGTGGCAATCTCCGTAATTACCTCAGCCCCCGTAAAATCTTCAGTGGCGATCGATTCGTAGGTTTCGGCTTCTCCTTCCATTGCTGCTTCTAATAATATATCTTCATTTATATCCCCTTCGAGGGTAATAACACCTTTTTGAGCGAACATCCAACTCACACAGCCAGTTTCTCCCAAATTACCGCCATTTTTCTTAAAAGCTTCTCTCAAATCTGCTGCGGTGCGATTGCGATTGTCGGTTAATGCTTCGATTAATATTGCTACACCACCAGGGCCGTATCCTTCGTAGCGAATCTCTTCATAATTGGCTTCGTCGTCAGCGAAAGTTCCCGCTCCGATCGCGATCGCTCTTTCGATATTATCGTTAGGTATTCCTGCTGCTTTTGCTTTATCGATCGCCGTCCTGAGTTGAAAGTTGCCGTCGGGATCGGGAATTCCATTTCTTGCGGCTACGATTATGGCTCGAGATAGTTGGGCAAAAGTTTTAGCTTTTTTCGCATCTACCCTTGCCTTTTGGCGTTTGATGTTCGCCCATTTACTATGTCCTGCCATAGTATCATTCTCAGCTTTACTAGTTTAGAGATTATAACACTGAACTGGAATATTAGCGATCTTGCTTACCAATTATTTTCAATTCGATCGATCTCAGGATCGCGATCGGCAAACAAAGGACTGGCTCGAATTATTTTTAGTTTTTTCTCTGGATAGATGTTATAATATTTCATTATTTTTTTCCTTTTCTGAAAAACAATACAAATGAATTTTACTTTAGTAGATCTTTTTAAAAATTCCTGTAGTGGGAGACTTAAAGAATTAATAGATAACTGTTATTTATTTATAGATTCGATCGAGCTTCAAAGATTTAAAAAATCAGATTATACTTGCATTTGCAGTATTTACACTTTTTCAGATATTAGAGAAGAACTTATTCGATATCAAGATAATCTCGATTGTATCGGAGAAAGGCTTAAAATAGATTGGGTTTATTTAATTCCGATCGACAAAACAGAATTATCTTATTTAAGGCAACAAGCTCAACAAAAAGATAATTTAGAAGCTTGGAAAATTTATTTAGAATTACAATATATTCTTTCTGTTAATAGCAGTTAAAAATAATTAAATGAGGCAGAAAGTAGAATCGATCGAATGCCAAAAGTTAGCTGTAATTAATTAATACATCAAAAAAGGGAAAAAAGATGCGATCTACTTTTCCCCTTCAATACTTAAATCTTAAAACTCGCAAGCCAACTATTTTTATTTAAGAGAAACTAACTGTTTCTTTTGGGTTTCTATCGGTGCAGTTAAAGCAGCTTCTAGATCTGATTTACCCAATCTTTCTTCGAGAATTTTCATAACTTCTCGACCGAAATCGTTAGGATTTTGTTGCCAAGCTTGCAAGCAAACCTCACCAAAGAAAGAACCTAAAGGTTCGGGATTCCAAAGCAATTTTTTAGCAGTCCAAGGCATCAAACTCATCGGATCGTAATCCCGTTTAAGAATATTATTTTTAAAAGCATATTCCTCTAAATGAGTGTGAGGTTGTAAGCCGATAAAAAAGATAGCAGGTTCGACTTTATCCGCACCAAAAATACTTTCTAACTCCCGATGGTAAGCGATCGTCTGGCGAATAGTTTCATAAGTTTCGTCGATCACATTAAAAGAGTAATTGACCGAAACTATATCGTTAAAACCAGCCGCTTTTAAATCGCGACAATTTTGCAATACCGTGCGAAGATTGTAACCCATCCGCATTTTACGAACCAATTCTTGAGAACCGCTAGTAATACCGATCTCAAAATAATTCATCCCAGTTTGTACCATTAAATCGCACAACTTAGGAGTGAGATTATCGGCACGAATGTAAGCAGCCCAGTGGGTATCTTTCATCCCAGAATCGACAATTTTTTGTAATAATTCGATCGCATCGTCGATGTATTTTTTAGCCGGAATAAATTGAGCGTCGGTGAACCAAAAATTACGAATGCCGCGATCGTAAAGTTGGCGCATTTCTTTGACTACTTCATCGGCCGGATTGATTCTAACTTGTTTGCCTTCTACTACGGTATAAACGCAATAGCAGCAATTATGAGGACAACCCCTTTTAGTTTGAACGCCGATATAAAAATCGTTCTCTTGTAAATAGTAATTGAATTCCGGCCAGATCTTTTCAATGTAATCGTAATCGCAGGCAGTTTTTTCGATCGGAGTCGGCCATTCGTGAATTACTTTAGGACGGGGTTTGGTCTCTCCGGCAATATAACAGCGTTCGTCGGAAAAATCTTGTCCTCGTAATAGTTTTTCAAGGAGTTTTTCCCCTTCCCCGATCGAGACGATCGATCCTTGAGGTAAAGATTTTTGCAGTTGTTCGTAAAATACGCTAACCGCACCTCCACCGACTACGGTACGAGCATCCTTATGGTATCTTCTAGCCCGATTCAAACCTCTTTTAATCAAGCCCTGATTGCGCCATAATTCGCCGTAATAGGAAGTTGCCACCTTCAAACCACCCAAAGCACCTCGCAGTCTAATTAAAGGGTTTTTAGCGTAATAAAATTCGAAGGCATTTTGCAGGGGGTTACCACCTCTACCTCCTACCGGGGCATAAATTTGGATATCCCGCCAAGAAAATACTAATAGAGTAGGTTTGAAATCGTCGATACATCGATCTAAAGCAGGGCCGAAATCTAGGGGTGGTACGGTGCCAAAATCAAAGATTTTTTGCTCTACATCGGGAAACAGTTTGCGAACGTGATCGGCTAAATATACTACACCGATGGGAAAGATTGGGTTGCAAGGGAGACGAGCATAGAGAATTCGCTGTGTCATTTTTTTCCTCATTTTATATTGTTTTTTTCAGGAAAATCTTTTAGGTGCAATTTAATTTTTTTTTATTACTATTTCTTATTGTCGAGGGAATGAAGCCGGGAAATCTTCGCCAGGGAAAGTTTAGCCTGCTTCGATCCTCGCTAGTTTACATAAATTAACTTTTATTATAATACTCGTCCGATTCGATCGCGTCGCCGGTCGGGATCTCTCGTATTTCTATTTCTTTAGAAACTATTAAACATTAAGATAAATTTAATCGAGATCGGTTTCAATAAGTTGTGGCGAAACGACTGGAAAATAAAAAACAATAAATGTCGGGCAAAATAATTATTCAGACTTAAGTGACGATTGTATTAATATTTACAGCTTCGGGATCGCTAAAGTGTTAGTGTATATCTAACAGTTGCAAATCTTGTTTCAACCGCTCTAACTGCTATGGCTCAAATCCTAGATCCGATTCCAAACGATCGCAAAAATAGCATCCTTTGCTGCTACGTAAATGCTACTAGCAACATCCAAATAGCTAGAATAACAAATATTCCTAATTGGTACTTCGAAAGAGTGGTTTTTCCAGGACAAAGGCTAATGTTTGAAGCCTTACCGGAAGCCGCTCTTGAAATTCATACTGGAATGATGGCCTCAGCTATTCTATCAGATACTATTTCTTGTCAAACAATCTCTATTAAAGAAGACGACATAAGTAATAGTTATGCCGCTTCGATACCAATTTCAAAAACAACCGATAATAACCAAAACAAACAAACAAAAGCTCAAAAAACACCACAAAAAACTTTAAAAAAAGCAGTTAGCGTTATCTAGTTAAAGGCAAAAAAAAGATTAATTATTTCGGGGGGTCGTGTATTAATACGACTCCCTATTTTAATAGAAACACGATCGACCCAGGGACTAGCGCAACAGTTAAAATACATACATAAGCAGAAAAGTCAATAGCAAATCGCAAAAAGATAACCGAGCGATCGCCACTAATTGAAATAAATATAATTTTATCTTTAGGTTTTAGCTCGAGAGGTTTGTCACGATGGAATGTAGTAGAAAAATCTGCCTTAAAGAAAAGATTAAGAGGGTAGAAAATAGAAAAATATGAGTTCAGCAAGCGAAATAATAATAATTGGCGGCGGAATAATTGGATTGGCGATCGCGGTGGATCTAAAATTAAGAGGCAGATCCGTTAGTGTATTGAGTCGCGATTTTAATGCCGCAGCTACTCATACTGCCGGGGGAATGCTAGCACCTCAAGCAGAAGAAATTGCACCCGGGCCAATGTTAGATTTATGTTTGAAATCTAGATCGCTTTACCCAGAATGGATCGCTAAATTAACAGAATTAACTAAAATTGATGTCGATTACAGTCCTTGCGGAATTTTAGCCCCAATTTACGAATTACCTCAAGCTACAACGACTCGAGATAATACAGCCACTTGGCTCGATCGAGATGCAATTGAACTATATCAGCCAGGATTGGGTAAAGATGTCGTTGGGGGTTGGTGGTATCCAGAAGACGCTCGAGTTGACAATCGTCTTTTAGCAAAAGCATTAGTTAGTGCGGCAAAAAATTTAGGCATAGATCTCAAAGAAGGGGTATCCGTCGAAGCTATTCAACAAAAACAAGGCAAAATAGCCGGGATTCGCACTAATTTAGGTGAATTTTCCGCACAGCAATACATTTTAGCTTCCGGTGCGTGGGCCAGTCAATTATTGCCTTTACCGGTGCGCCCAGTCAAGGGACAAATGCTATCTTTGAGAATGCCTTTAACTGAGGATCGAGTTTTACCGCTGCAGAGAGTATTATTCGGCCCGCAAACATACTTAGTACCTCGCAAAGATGGCCGTTTAATCGTCGGTGCTACTACTGAAGAAGTCGGCTGGAATGTCGGTAATAACCCGAAAGGAATTAAAAAACTATTAAATCGCGCCGTTCGCCTCTATCCCAGGTTAGAAAATTGGAATATTGAAGAATTATGGTGGGGATATCGACCCGGAACTCCCGATGAGTTACCAATATTAGGTAGGGGATCTTGTGAAAATATAATTTTAGCTACCGGACATTATCGCAACGGAATTTTATTAGCCCCCGTCACCGCTTCATTAATATCTGAGTTAGTCGATACTGGAAATACAGATCCGATGTTAGAAAGTTTTAACTGGCAACGCTTTTTTAACAAAAAATCGATATCTTCTCATAACGGGCGATCGAACTCGCAAATTGCTTTAAATAACTCTAACGGTCATAACGGTAAAAACGGTTTGGTACAATATCATTCTCTAAAATCGGATCTAATCTCTCAAACAAATAATAATAACAGCGATCGCTTAATAATTGCTGGAAAATCTTTCAATTCTCGTTTGATGACTGGGACGGGTAAATATCCTAGCATCGAGATTATGCAGCAAAGTGTTGCCGCTAGCAATTGCGAAATTGTTACCGTAGCAGTTAGAAGGGTACAAACTAACGCACCCGGTCACGAAGGCTTGGCCGAAGCTCTAAATTGGTCTAAAATTTGGATGCTGCCCAATACTGCTGGCTGTAAAACTGCTGCTGAAGCGATTAGAGTTGCTAGATTGGGAAGGGAAATGGCTCGCTTGTTGGGTCAAGAAGATAATAATTTTGTCAAATTAGAAGTCATACCCGATCCTAAATATCTTTTACCAGATCCGATCGGTACTTTAGAAGCCGCCGAGCAGTTAGTTAAAGAGGGTTTTGCTGTCTTACCTTATATTAATGCCGATCCTCTCTTAGCCAAGCGTTTAGAAGAGGTAGGATGCGCGACAGTAATGCCTTTAGGATCTCCGATCGGCTCGGGCCAAGGTGTTAAAAATGCGGCCAATATCGCTATCATTATCGAAGAAGCTAAAATCCCTGTAGTTGTCGATGCTGGTATCGGCGCACCATCAGAAGCGTCTTTAGCAATGGAAATGGGTGCGGATGCTTTATTGGTTAATAGCGCGATCGCCCTAGCTAAAAATCCCCCAGCAATGGCAAAAGCGATGGGTATGTCTGCTGTTGCGGGTAGGTTAGCTTATTTGGCTGGTAGAATTCCGGTTAAAGCTTATGCTAGTGCCAGTTCTCCCCTTACCGGAACGATTAGCTCGTAAACAGTCAGTAAGATGGCAATTTTAATTCTAAATTTTAGTTTAGCACGGTTTTGCCATCCCTGACAAGAATTTTAAATAATTTCTACTTAATAATTACCTCTAAAAGTTGCGATCGAGGTGGTTTTTTTTTATTAGTAATAAGAGAATTAGTTTAGAAGTCGAAAATAATAAGTATTTTCAATTTTTTTCAGATTTATAAATAAAATCGCTATATATTTTGCTATTTTTGAAAATTTGCATAATATCAATTCTGGTTGCATAGTCACAAATTAATTCGGGAGACTCGGAGATTTAAGAAAGATATAAATCTTGAATATCCTGAAGTTAGTCGCACAACTTTGAATAGTATTCCCCTAAAAGTAAAATTTACTCAAATAACAAATCTTGAGCCTTTAAAATTGTTTCTTTTCCAGGAATTAGAGAATTGTCTTCGTCGAGGCTAGAACGAAGCCAAATTTGCCGTTTTTCATCCCATCGCCAATCAGAATTTAAAAAGCTGCGAACGCGACGAGCCTCTTCGCCCCAAGCCATAAAAGAAAGTTCCACCATCGGTATTTGTAAAGCATCAGATAAAACCCATTCTTTCCAAAGTTTTTCTACCGAATCGATCGGTCGATCGAAAAGTTGTTCGATCCGAGAAATACCGTTACTTCTTTCACCGTGAAGTCGATCTAAAAGAGGAAATAAAAGTTGTTTTTGATGGAGAAATAAGAAAAAAGAACGGATCGCACTTTGTTGTTTTCCTGCTTGTAAAGTCGAGTTTAAATTTATTGAATCCAAAAATTTTCTCAGATAAGGATCGCGCCAATTACTACGATAACCCCAACTAAAATTGAGCTGTTTATTTTCCTCGATCGCTAAAAATTTCTCGACAAAAGTTGCTACCCCCTGAGTCGCCCATAAAGGAAGTCCTTCGGGATAAGAACAATCGAGATAATGATAAATAATTTGATGAGTTAAAGTGCCTAAGCCTGAATTAGCACGAACTACAATGACGGGATCGTGTAAAGGAGGGTGCATCAAAAATCCGTATGGTGTTTGAATGCCAAAGCGGTTGGCAACAGCAAAATAATTTTTATCGAGTTTTAGCAAATGAATATCGACACTACAGCTAACTTTACCGGGATCGAAAAGATATTCAGCAACTTCTTGACGAAATAAATTGATAAATTTAGCGTATCTGAGATCGACAATTGGATTGGGTCGATCGGTATATAAAATAAAGCCAGAACCTCGAGCTACTTTTGGGTGTTGATGATGCCAGAAGGTAAAACTAAAATACTCAGAAGAACGAAGTATAATTACAGGATTAGACATAATCCCAAGACTAATAGCGATCGCTACAGCACCAATAAAATTTTGCCAAGGTGGAAGAGATAGAAATTGTTTTGATTTACGAGGGAAACCGAACGTTAAACTCAAACCCAAGCCAAAAACAATACCAAGAAATAACCCCCAAATCGGAAATTTTTGCACTTGTCCCCAGCCAAGTCCGACGATCGCACCAACTACGAGGGAAATAATTGTAGATTTTAAAGATAACCAGTTCGATATTTTTTCTTCGATACTAGTTTGTTTACTTTTAATTTTGGTTTGTTTTTGCTCGAAAGGGGAAGGAATAATTTCAACTAGTTCTAAAGTAGTTACAGCAGTCTCAGCATCTAAGTAACGCTTATTAGGATTGGGCCGAACCATTTTTTCTAACCATTCTAGAAAATGATTGCTAACTCCTGAAATTAAGGGGCGAAAATTAACTTGATAGTCATTATTAATATGTTGGCGAATGTTACGGGAACTAATTCCCGATAGCAAGCAAATTATAGTCATTCCCAAACTGTAGAGATCGGATGATTTTGTTAGCCTACCCCACAATTGTTCTGGAGGCATAAATCCTGGTGTACCTTTAACTACACTGCTACCAGATACTTCTTCTGTGCCAATTCTACTAAAACCAAAGTCAATTAAATAAGCATTATTGTTACTATCTAATAAAATATTAGCCGGTTTGATATCGCGATGAATTACTGGGGGAATCTGTTTTTGTAAATAGACTAATATTTCTAAAATTGAGATTGTAATTACTTTGATTTCTTGTGGTTTAAAGGTTTTAATTTCAGCTAATGATGGAGCATTTTTATATTCTTGTACCAGACAAAAACCATCATGGTTGGCAAAAGAATTAATGTAGCGGGGAATACGGGGATGGTCGAGTTGTTGCAAAATTTTAATTTCTCTATCTAAAATATCTTGTATCGACCAAGATGCATTACTTCGAGCAAATTGAAATTGTTTTATAACTACCTTTTTTTCTTGTTTTAAATCTTTTGCAAGGTAAGTAATTCTTCCACCATGATAATTTTGTCCAATAATTTCGATCGCTTGATAACCAAAGTCTGAAAAATCGGCTAAATTATTCATTTCGCTTTGCTCTAAATTATATTTGCTATCTCTATTTTTAGATTGCCCAAATCTCGATCGAAATCAACTTATTAGAACATAATAAACCTTTCTATAACTTTACGTGAAGTCTATTTTAGGAAAGATTTAAATCTTAGGTCGTGTATTAGTTAAAACATTGACTATGCAGTTGTTACTAATAAAATTAGTAATTAAAGAGAATTTTTTTGAGGTTTTTATGGAAGAACTAATTAATGAAAACGATCGAAAAGGTACTATTTATTTGCAGCGAGTCTGGCAATATATTGGTTCTCTTAGTAATTTCCGCGTTTATATAAACGGCGAATTAGTGGGAAAAATTGCTAACGGTTCGCAAGAAAAATATCAACTAGAAACGGGATTATATGAAATAAACATAAAAGCACCATTTGCTAAGCCTAGTCGACCATTTAAAGTAAATATTAGCTCGAATCAAATAGTTTCTCTGCGGTGCGGACACAATCTTTGGGATTTTTTTAATATGCTAGTAATTGAAGACAGTAGTTCGCAGAAAACATTAATTTCATCTAGTAGGGAATCTATATTTTTGTCAACTATTACATTTATTATTTTATACGTTATTATTAGTTTTATTTTCTTCTTAGGACTAACAATCTTATATAATAATGGGATGTCACCAACGATAAAATCGGGAGAAGCTGTAATAATAGATATTAGTAAAAAATATTATTTCCCCGATCGCGAAGATATTGTTGCGATTAAATTAGAAAAACCGGACGGAAAAAAATTAAGAATAATTCAGCGCGTAATCGGCCTTCCTGGAGAACAAATAGCAATCAAAAATAATAATCTTTATATCGATAATGAAATCTTTAAAAGAGACTATTTAAGCGGTAATTTCGATCGAGGTTACTCTCGTTTTATTCCCAATAATCGTTATTTTGTTTTAGCCGATAATTTGGACGAAAGTCAATTTAATAGTCTCAAAATAGGCCTGGTATCTCGCGAACAACTTTCTGGTAAAATTATAATAGTTATGCCGACAATGTTATTATATTTTATCTTCGGTTCTCTACTTTGTTTTATTTTTATACCTAAATCTTTCTACAATTTTATTGGCTTGAAATTGAAGCGATCGCTACATAAAAAAACTCCCACTAAATAAAACGTTAGCAATGGTTTCTAAATTTAAGTTTATTTATTATGTTTTATTTTTAAAATTAATTAGATTTATTAAGGTAAATTTTGTATCAAAAAAATCGGAATTAAGTTCATAGCACTTATCAATAAAACTAGTTTTGCCGTATCGATCGCCTGTTTTTTTATTTCTGCTTTAATGCGGCGAGTTTTTCTCTTAAATACAATTAATTGAAATAGTAATTTCGCTTGTAAAAACCAAACCAAACAAATTATTATTTCTATTCCTCCTATTCCCCATTTCCACTCGATAAGATTGTTTGGCAAAAAAAACAGATTATCGTCTACCAAATAATTAATAATATAACTGAATCCTTTTCTGATTCCTGGTAGTAAAGTTATGCCTCTGTAACCAGTTAAAATATTAAAAATATAACCGATTAAATAAATTGTAACTATAGCCGTTAAAGCAGATATAATTTCGTTAAATATATTTAGCTTGTTGAAATTTGGAAATTTATTAGAGTAGCTCATCAATTTGATTCTCAAAGTTGTTAAGTTTAAGACGCAACTAATTATAAAATGTCTATCTTCTTTCTGAGATTTGATTAAAATAATTTAAGATCTAGCAAAAGTCGATCGGAGAATATTATTATCCTCGCTATACTTGAAAAATACCCAAAACAATCTTTATTTTTCAAAAAAACAAAAGATATATCTCTAACCGATATATCTTTCTCTCTTGTTTATTTAGAAGTGGAGCCGAGCAGAGTCGAACTGCTGTCCAGATTGGTTATTGACTTCCCGATCGCTCACAGGTTTAGTCCTTCTGATCCTCGGACGGGAACCGTCGATTGTCCCTGACGATGGGATGCTCTAGTTTAGTCTTAGCCAATTAACCTACCAGAGGAGTTTAATTGGTGCATCCGTTGGGGTTAGATCTTCAGTTCTTAACGGAGTCAAACTAAAGATAAACCAAATCTTTTAGTTAAGATTTAGGCAGCTACTGCCTGACGGTTTAATGCACCTTTGGTGCTTACAATGTTGTTTGCATTTGTATTTAAATTTGAGCCTTGGATTTACGAGATGAGACTCAATCTCGACCTGCATCACAGAATAGCTTTCGCCAACCTGTCGAAACCTTTACGGCCCCATGCATTTTTACTTATCTACTTATAATTATAATCGTCGGGTCGATAAATTGCAAATTGACCTTAACAGAGCTTGATAAAATTACAAAAGGTTGAGTAATTATCGGAATTGAGTTATTCGGTTATGACTTTAGCTTTACACTTAATTGAAAAAGTAACAAAAACGATACAGTCTTATGTTTCCGATCGCTCGTCCTCGTCGTTTGCGCCAACACCCTCAATTACGCCGCATGGTGCAAGAAAATATTCTCAGCAGTCAAGATCTGATTTATCCTTTATTTGCCGTACCTGGGGAGTCGGTGGCTAGAGAAGTTAAATCGATGCCTGGAGTATATCAACTCTCGGTGGATAAAATTGTTGACGAAGCAAAAGAAGTTTACGATCTCGGCATTCCGGCTATAATTCTTTTTGGCATTCCTGAAGATAAGGATAAAGATGCTACTGGTGCTTGGCACGATTGCGGTATCGTCCAAAAAGCTGCTACTGCTGTTAAGGAAGCCCTACCGGATTTAATTGTAATTGCTGATACTTGTTTGTGCGAATATACAGATCACGGTCATTGCGGTTATTTGGAAGTAGGAGATTTAACTGGGAGAGTATTGAACGATCCGACTTTAGAATTATTGAAAAAAACAGCCGTATCTCAAGCTAAAGCTGGTGCTGATATTATTGCTCCTTCGGGGATGATGGATGGCTTTGTGATGGCAATTAGAGAAGGTTTAGACGAAGCTGGTTTTAGCGATACCCCGATTCTTTCCTATGCTGCTAAATATGCTTCTTCTTATTATGGCCCGTTTCGAGATGCTGCTGATTCTTCGCCTCAATTTGGCGATCGCCGTACTTATCAAATGGATCCGGCTAATGCACTGGAGGCTCTCAAGGAAGTAGAATTGGATATTGCTGAAGGTGCGGATATGTTAATGGTAAAACCGGCTTTATCTTATATGGATATTATTTGGCGGGTTAAGGAAATTACTAATTTACCAGTGGCTGCTTATAATGTTTCTGGCGAATATTCTATGGTTAAAGCTGCCGCACTTAACAATTGGATCGATGAGAAAAAGGTAGTTTTAGAGACATTAACTAGTTTCAAACGTGCTGGTGCGGATTTGATTTTAACTTATCATGCTAAAGATGCCGTTCGTTGGTTAGCCGAGCGATAAAATAAAATACTAAAATTGGCGAACAGTCGCTCGGTTTAATCAGGTAGCTGTTCGCTAAAATAATAAATAAAAAAACAAAATAAATAAATGAAGTTTAAGCAATTATCGGCGACAGAAATAGATAAAGAAACAGTTGAAAATAAGGAAAAAATCGCCCCGGGTATAGCCGATCGCCTCGATGAAAGTATTTTAGAATTACCCACTCATACCAAACATCTTGAAGAAATAAAATCGACTTTTAAAGAGGTGTTTAATAAGTGGCAGAGATGCCCCGATATCGCGCCAAGAAGTTTAGTTCTTTTATCTAGTCCGATCGCGCCGCTAACTCATATTATCGACGAAGCTTTAACTAGTTGTAAATACGATGGTTTATTAGAAGTTCCTTATTCTCAGTGGCAAGCCGAACAGCACGATTTTAATTCGATTAAAGAAAAATTAATTACAGAAGTTAAAAAAATAAAAGCTGACTCGAAGCAACAAGTTTTTGTGATTCCTCGATTGGAATGGATCTTTTTACGGAGTATCGAAGGATTAGAACCGATCGAATTTTTGCCGGAATTAATTTATGAAAACGAATCTATTTTTTGGCTGATTGGTTGCAATACTTGGACTTGGGAATATTTAAATTGTATCTATGCTGTAGAAGCTTATTTGGGTAAGCCTCTTTGTTTGTCTCCTTTGAATGGGGAAGAATTACAAGAATGGTTGCAACCTTTATTAAAACAAATTGATATAGATTGGGAAAATCAAGAAAATGGAGAACAAGAAAATCATTTAGATACTCAAAATGTTAAAAATTTTCTTAAAGTTTTTTCCGATTTAAATAATTGGCAAAATAAATTAAAAATGCTTTGGCAAGAAACTTCTAAAAACAAAGAAGAAATGAGGCCTCAAGATAAGTTTTTTCATAATTTGGCTCGAGTTTCTTTTGGAAATGCCGTTGTAGCCGCTCAATTATGGCGGCGATCGCTGCAATTTGTAGATCCAGAAAAAGCTGAGAAAGTAAAAATAGAAAGAGTTAGATTGCCAGATTTACCAAAATTAACCCAAAGCGATCGTTACTTACTTTATTTCATTATTTTACACGGCGGGATTAGCGTTGCTAATTTGGCTGTATGTTTGGCAGAATCAGAAAGTTCTCTTAAAGCTAGATTGCAGTATCTCGCTCGACATGAAATAATTGAGCGCAAAGGAAATTTAATTTATATAAAACCCCCTTACTACCCCGAATTAAAATCTAATTTGAGCAATCATAATTTTTTAGTCGGTGAAGATATTTAAAATTAGTTAGATTTAAATATTTATTATTACCATTCTTGCTTAGGAAATTTAATTTATGTTAGCCCCGATTATATTAGCTCAAAATAATAGCAACGGTTCGAGCGATCTATCAGAAATAATTGCTAATATTACTTATTCCAAAGTATTTCAAGGAATTCTAGTAATATTATCAGCCTATATTTTACTCCAACTCAGCGAGAAATTTAATAATTGGTTATCTGCAAAAGTACCGAGTCGGTTTCGCTTGTTCGTTCGTCAATCTTTACCAGTTTGGCGGGCAACAATTATATTTACTAGTATTATTATTTTAGTCTGGCTGTTCGTGCGCGTTTCTGGAAGTAATTTGTTAGCGATCGCCGGAACTATTTCCGTTGCCCTTGGTTTCGCTTTTAAAGATTATATTAGTTCTATTATTGCCGGAATCGTCGCTTTATTTGAAACACCCTACCGTGTCGGCGATCGCGTTAAAATTGGCGAACATTACGGCGAAATTGTTAGTTACGGTCTCAGAAGCATTCGCTTGCAAACCCTGACGGATGATATAATTAGTATTCCTCACGGCAAAATCTGGACTGAGTCGGTCTCCAATGCTAACGATGGTGCTCTAGAAGCTCAAGTGGTGACTAATTTTTATTTTCCCCATCGCGTAGATGTCGATTTTGTCGCAAAAATTTTGTACCGTGCGGCTTATAGTAGTAAGTACACCCAACCAAAACAACCGATCGCTGTGGTCATCGAAGATACTCCTTGGGCTACTCATTTTAAACTTAAAGCTTATCCTATGGACGCTCGCGACGAAAATAGATACAGAAGCGATTTACTCGAACGAGCCAAGAAAGTTTTTAATAAATATAATATTCCTTCGGTTCGACCTTTTCCCCGACAAGACGATCGTAGCGACGGTCAAAGTCCCGACTCAGAAGCCTTTCCCGATTTTTTGTCATGAAACAAACACAAAGAAATTAGGAAATATTTAGATTTTTCTGTAAAAATAGTTACAATTTAAAAGGTTCTTGCCAATTATATAGGTGAAGTGTGGGGAAGAATTTAGTTATGGATTGCTCTAATATATATTTTTGCTTCGATAAATCTAAAATTAAGTTAGACGAACTGCAAGAATTATTTAAACTGGGGGCTTTTTGGGCGAAAACCAGAACTCAAGCAGATTTAAAAATTGCGATCGACAATAGCGATCCGGTAGTGTGTGTTTGGAGCGAAACAAGATTAATTGGTTTTGCAAGGGCTACTTCAGATTGCATTTATCGAGCTACAATTTGGGATGTGGTCGTTCATCCAGAATATCAGGGAGCTGGAATAGGAAGAAAATTAGTTGAAACAGTATTAGCCCATCCTAAAGTAAATCGAGTCGAACGAGTTTATTTGATGACGACTCACAAACAAAATTTTTACAAGCGGATCGGTTTTTTAGAAAATCAAACCACAACTATGATCTTGTACAATAACGCTCCAGTACCTAATTTTACCGCTACCGAGCCAGAGGAATCCAACACTGTAATCGTGTAAAAGGTGTCTGGTTAGTTTCTCTTGTGAGATCTTCTAAAACCAACGTTCCCTTCATAGTTTCCAACATGCTATTACACACCATTAATTTCATACCAGGAGACATTTCTAATTCTTTGGCAAAATTTTTGAGTGCTTCTTTATTCGCATCCGGGATCTGTTGCAATAAGTTGACGGGTTCGCTCCAAAGATGGCCAGGACAGCAATTAAGATCGATTTGAATTTTAACTAAATTAGAATCAGGATCTGCGATCGCTTCTACTCTAGTATTGCCTTGAATGCTGTTTTTTCTCATTATAGAAATACCAGTATCAATTAAAGTGACAATAACTTGTAGCAAGCGCGATCGATCGGCAAGAACATTAACTTGTTTTTTTGGCAGTAATATTTTTACTGGTAAACGGTTGTTAGCGGCTTGTAAATTAGTCAGAGAATCTACCTCTTCTAATAAAGATAATAAATCGATCGCAACTAGATCTAGAGCCATAGATCCGTATTCTACCTGAGAGACAGCTACGATCCGATCGATAATAGCCATCAATTTTTTAGCAGACTCGTAAGCTTGTGAAATAAAGTCTCTTTCTTCTTCAGGATTTTCGCATAAATCGTTTAAAATTAATTGGTGCAAACCGATTAAACTAGTCAAAGGACTCCGCAACTCGTGAGCAGTTCGAGCCAAAAAACCACTTTTAAACTCGATCGCTTGTGCTGCCATTTGATATGCTAATTGAGTTTGTTTTAATTCTTCTTTGAGAAATCCTATTTCTTCCATATCTATATTTTTATAGATCCCCGACGCAAAATTTTCCAACCCGTACCAGTCCATTTTGCCACGGTCGAAGGCATTCCGCTTCCTCGATTGTCTTCTTTAGTATCTAAAACGAGAATATCTTGAAAAACTCCAGCCACCTCTGACATTGTTTCGATCGCTGGTTGTCCCGAAATATTGGCACTGGTTGTAGCTAAAGGCCCGGTTTGCGATAAAATTGTTAGAGCGACTTCTCGATTTGGAATTCTGATGCCGATCGATTCTGGTTCTGTCGGATGCATTGCTAAAGGAGTGCGATCGGAAGATGGTAAAACTAAAGTCAAAGCACCAGGCCAGTATTTAGCCCCGACTTCCTGCCAAATTGCTAATTCTTCAGAACTTCCTCGGACGTAGGGCCAGAGATCCCCTCCAGTTGCTCCCATTAAAATTAACGGCTTATTTTGAGGGCGATTTTTAAGTGAAAAAATTAATTGGGATTTTTCCGGTAATACTGCCAACCCCGCTACCGTATCGGTCGGAAAACTAACTACCTTCCCTCGTTTGGCCCCAGCAACCAGTTCTTCTAAAGATACTAAATTCATTTAACTATAGCAAAAGCAAAGCGATCGATACCCGCCAAATCTGAATATATTTTAATATTTTTGTAACTTCCTGTTGCTGCTAACATTTTAGAGATCTTTTCTCCTTGGCCTGCCATAAATTCTATTAACCAGATCCCTCCAGAATGAAGATAAACAGGAGCAGTATCAATTAAATGCCGAATTGATTCTAATCCATCTTCTCCACCATCTAAAGCTAAAGAAGGTTCGTGCCTTACTACTTCTGGCTGCAACTTAGCAATCTCCCCAGTAGGAATGTAAGGTGGATTCGAGACCATCCCGCTTATTTTACCCCGAAACTCAGCCAGGGGCTGCCACCAAGAACCGCAATAAAACTTAATTCTTCGCTCTAACCCTAAATTCCGCGCGTTTTCTGCTGCAATTGCCAAAGCCGCTTCGCTCCTATCTACAGCACAAACTGTAGCATTTGTCAAGCTTTCTGCCAAACCCAAAGCGATCGCACCGCTACCAGTCCCGAGATCTACCCAAATACCAGAATCTAAATTCGATTTCTGAGTGGTTGTAACTGCTTCGAGTGCCAGATCGACAATCAATTCCGTTTCTGGACGGGGAATTAAGACATCAGGAGAAACTTTCAGGGTAAAATTACGCCAGGGAGTGCTACCTACTAAGTATTGTACGGGCAAGCGATTTTCTAATCTTTGTTGCCATTGTTCGCTTAAAACCGCAAGAGGGCGATCGATCTCTATTTTGTCAAGTTCTTGAAAAGATTTTAAATAAAGTGCTAGAGAATCTAAATTAGTAACTTCTTTTAACAACCAATCCACTTCACGAGTAGAAATAGATGCGGCGATCGCAGCAGAAATAGCCCGATCTCGCCACAAACATAGTTCTTGACCCGATATTAAATACACCGCTATTATTGATTTGGTTTTGCTTGTTGCTGTAAAAATTGGATCGATTCGTTATTGGGTACTAAATAAATTTTATTAAGCATTTCGTTATCGCTCTTATCGAGCTGATAAATTATATTCTCTAGAGGTACGACTTCAATGGTAATGCTCGATGCTAGTTCGGGTTTTTCTTTTTTAACCTGTTCGACAATTTGTTGTAGTTGACCCTTCTCGAAGAAGAAAGGAATTACTTGCTCGTTATTCTTGGATGAAAACGCTAAATGACCTTTATCTTTTCCTAAATTAGCGACAAATAAAGGTACACCTGCAGTAAATTTTCTAGCTTGACCGTTGCTTGTAGAAACTTTTCTAGCTAACTCAACTTGACTTTGTTGTGGCACGAATTCAAACAACAGACCTTCTTTTTTCTTGGCATTCTCTAAAGATAGGTTATATACCTCTGCTAAAGATAAACCAACTACTTTTACTTTATTTGCTAATTGGGGATTTTTAGCTTTTAAATCGGCTACAAATTTTTTAGCATCGCTTTGGCTAATAAATATACCTGCTATAGTTTTGCCATCTTTTGCTGACACTACCACAGGAGCACCTTGAGGGTCGGTTATGGCAAATACTGGTACGTTTTGTAATCTTTGAATCACCTGCTCTTTTGGTAAAGCCAGAGCTTCGATCGCGCTCGCAAACCAGGAACCAGCAATAACAGTTCCAACTATACCTACTTTAGTACACCAACGCATTAGTGATTTCATAATCTATCCACCTCTGGAAATTTATTTAGATTTTAGGCTCTTACTATGTTACTGTGCATATATTTATAGCGAATCTAATTTATCAGTCTT